>SOIA01000359.1 GCA_004378665.1 Candidatus Aminicenantota bacterium | reverse complement strand
GGGTAGGCAAACACGCTCTTCAGTATTTTTGAAGCGAGAGGAATGGCCTCCTTTGGAGGAAGGCAGAACTTCATCTCGAGAAAATCCCTGCGGAATTTCTTCGCCTCTTCTTTGACACTCTTATTCTTTATAACTACGTCAGCGATCAAACCTGATAGCACATCAAAATCTTTCTCCTTCATCCCGAAGCGGGTCATTTCCTGGACACCCATCCGGATTCCGCTCGACTCGAGGAATGTCTCATCATCGGGCAGAGCCTGGTAATTCGTCACGATATTGTTCTCTTCGAGACGGCGGGCGATCTTCTGTCCGAGGCCGTACTCTCTCACACGCATCAGGACTTGATGGGTTTCCGTAAACCCGTCCGTTTCGTCTCCTTCAACCTGAATCCCCTTGTTTTTCAAAAATCTGGCAAAGGCTTTGGCATTTTTTCTGACCTGTCCCTGGTATTCGTCTTTGAATTCATTCATCTCATACGCTGCCATCAGGAGGGCCAGAAGGGTTCCCAAGTGGTGGTTACTCGTCGAGCCGGGAAAGGCTCGTCCTTTGATATCCAGCCAGAGTTTTCGGAGCGAGCTTCCTTTAGGAAAGTTACCTGCGACAACTCCCCGCTGAGGGCCGAAAAAGGTCTTATGCGTGCTTCCTGTGAGGACGTCAGCACCTTCCTGGAGGGGAGACTGAAACACCCCGTAGAGCCCCAGAACATGCGCCATATCATACATGATCACCGGGCGCACCTCCCAGTCCTTGACCAGATCTGATACAAACTTCACCGGCTCCTGGTAGAGAAACATACTTTTGCCAAACACCACGAGCTCAGGCTTGTGGTGTTCGATGAGTTCACCGAGTTTATCCACATCGGGTTTATAAGGATTCTCCTTTAACACTGGAAAATTGATGACATTTTCCTTCCCTGTCTCAGGGTCTTCGTCCACAAAGTTGAACAAAGCCCCCATGGGCTGAGAGCTGAGATGTCCCCCATTGGTCAACGCATTGTTCATGACCAGCTTCATCTTCCGCATCGGCTGTCCCTCGGGACGGGCACGGTTGAGAAAGCGCACCATACCTTTAAAAACGACCTCATTCGCCATCTGACCGCTTATCGTCCTGAGTTCGACTTCTGTGCAACCGATAAATGAGGCAAGTTCGTGCCGGGCCTCCTCTTCCACATCTCTGATGAAATCCGTTCCTTGATAAAAATAAATCTCTTCGCCTTTCATGGTCCTGTGTTCCGCGTATCGGCCGGAAGGATCAGAGATCTCACACATTTTTACCAGAAGAGAAGGCGTCGTTTCAGAGGGGATGAGGTTAAAAGATTCGCGCTGCCGCCAGTGATTGTTTTCTAATATTTTATCGGATAATGATCTAATCTTCTGATGAAACGCTGACATTCTCCTTTCTCCTCTTAAGGCTTAAAATTTCTCTCTTCCAAATCAAATATTTTCTGGAGTCGTTCCTGATGCCGACCGCCTTCATACTCGGTGTCAAGCCAGATTCGAACGATATGGAGTGCTTCATCCAGAGGAAGGATTCTTCCCCCCAACGTGAGACAGTTTGAATCATTGTGACTCCGGCTCATTTCAGTCGCATATTCATCAAGACAGGAGGTGGCCCGGATTCCTTTGAATTTATTGGCCACGATGGCCATTCCAAGGCCTGTCCCGCACACCAGGACTGCTCGGTCATGTTTGCCGGAGCAGACACTTTGGACCGCCTTCTCTCCGAAGTCAACATAATCCACCCTTTCCCCATGCCTGCACCCGAAATCCTGATGTTCAATTCCTCTTTCAGACAGATAATCCATGACGCCCTTCTTGAGCTCATACCCCGCATGGTCTGAAGCAACAGCAATTTTCACATCTGCCTCCTTTCCTGAAAAGCAGGAGTCTGTTATTCCTCCATTCTTGATGTGACATTATAGCAAGATTTTTAATAAATAAAAAAGGGTCCGTACTTGACTTCGAAAATCTGTGGATTGGAGGGACGGTCCTCTTTTTACTCTGAATCGTCCTCTTTTATCAGTGATGACGCCTCAGGAAAAACCTCGAGGGCTTTGCGTACGACCGGGTCACTTCTCTGATAGG
>SOIA01000307.1 GCA_004378665.1 Candidatus Aminicenantota bacterium | reverse complement strand
AACCTGAGAGTCAATCCCAACTGGATCGATGAGGATGGTTCCCGGTTCTGGTACCGGATCCGCACCCGGCAGGGGGAAAAATTTATCCTTGTCAACCCGGAAAAAAAAGCGCAGAAGCCCGCATTTGACCACACGCAACTGGCCATATCCCTTTCCAAGGCCATGGGAAAGACAGTCAAACCCCTGGAGCTCCCCTTCGAGCGATTCGAATACATCGAAGAGGGCAAGGCCATAAAATTCAAGATCGAAAAAGATAACTGGACGTGCAATTTGAAGACCTACGAATGCAAGAAGATCGGTCCGGATGAACCGAAAGATCCATCGGAGTCCGAATCCCCCAACGGGAAATGGACCGCTTTCGTGAAGGATTTCAACCTTTTTGTTCGCTTGAAAGCCACGGGTGAAGAGTTCCAGTTGACAACCGACGGAGAAGACAAATACGACTATGCCACCACTCTATCCTGGTACAAGCTGTTCAACGAATCTCAACCGGAAAAGGACAAGCCAAGGATAAGCGTACGCTGGTCACCGGACAGCAGAAGGCTTGTCACCCTGCGCAGCGACAGGCGCAAAGCTAAAAAACTCTACCTCTATCAATCCATGCCGGAAAAAGGCTACCGGGCGGGTGTCTACTCCTACGAACGGGCGCTTCCCGGAGATAAGGAACTGACAATGACCGAGCATGTGATCTTCGATGTGGAAGCGAAGAAAATGATCCCGGTGGAGTTAGAGCCGTACGCGTCACACCTCTCAGGCAATCCGCGCTGGTTCAAGGACAGCAAACGCCTCTATTTTACAAAAACCTATCGCGGGTACCAGGCAGTTGACCTTGTGGAGATCGATGCCGCAACAGGAAAGACGCGTGTGATCCTAGAAGAGCGCTCGACCACAAACGTAGACCCGACCATGATGGATATGCATATGGCCGAAGACGGAACAGAGGTCCTCTGGACATCGGAGCGCGACGGGTGGAACCATATCTATCTTTTTGATGTGAAAACCGGTGAGTTGAAAACTCAGGTGACCAAAGGAGAATTCGTAGTCCGCAGTATTGCCCACGTCGATGAAAAGGCCAGAGTGATTTATTTTATTGCCAGCGGGAGAAGACAGGACCGCGATCCCTATCTTAGGCATCTTTACCGGGTTAACTTTGACGGCACCGAATTGATACTTCTCACGCCTGAGGCTGCGGAACATGAGGTCCGTTTCTCTCCGGACGGAAAGTTTTTCATCGATAACTACTCCAGGGTGGACCTGGCTCCTCGTTCAGTCCTTTGCCGTGGTTATACGGGAAAAGCCATTAAGACGCTGGAGGAAGCCGATATCTCCGACCTCCTGGCGACAGGGTGGAAGTGGCCCGAACCTTTCACAGTCAAAGCCAGAGACGGAGAAACAGACATCTACGGATTGATTTACCGACCGTCCAATTTTGACCCGGAAAAAAAATATCCGGTGATCGATGCCTCATACACCGGTCCCCACACGTTCAGAACGCCCAAATCCTTCTACAAAGCTTACAGGAATTCCGACCAGCCCATCGCTGAACTGGGATTCATCGTCATCACCATTGACGGACTGGGAACAGCCATGCGCTCAAAAAAATTCCACGATTTCTCCTATAAGAATCTGGGAGACATCGGCGCCAAGGATCATATCATAGCAATGAGACGGATGGCCGAGCGTTATCCCTACATGGATTTGACCCGGGTGGGCATTTGCGGACATTCTGCGGGCGGCTACGACGCAGCCCACGCGCTGCTGACACATCCGGAATTCTACAAAGTCGCTGTCTCTTCAGCGGGGAATCATGACCACCGGATGGCCAAAGCCTGGTGGCCCGAGCTCTGGATGGGCCTTCCGGATGGGACGCATTACGACGAACAGTCTAACCTCACGCTTGCCGGAAATCTGCAGGGCAAGCTGCTGCTGGTTCACGGGGATATGGACAACAACGTCAATCCTGCCTGCAGCCTGAGGCTGGCCGGAGAACTGATCAAGGCCAACAAGGACTTCGACCTTCTGATCATCCCCAACAGGAGGCACGGCCTCTCCGACCACCCCTACTTCATCCGCGTACGGTGGGA
>SOIA01000202.1 GCA_004378665.1 Candidatus Aminicenantota bacterium | reverse complement strand
GGATCAGAGGATCTATCCGCTTCAGAAACAGCAGGGTTACCATGAGGCAGAACCGTTCATGAAAAGCGGCGATATTCTGAATGAGATGGTGCGCTATATCACTCAGACAACCGCCGCTGTGAAGTACATTCATTCTGAAGTGGGCTCCATCGAAACCATTCACAGCAACAAGGATGAGATAAACGGAAAAAGCGCAGAGCAGCTTGAGGTGGAATTCCTGGCCAAGCCTGTGAAGGAGATGGCGGATGCTCTGGTGCTCGCACGCTGGTTGATCCGGAATGTGGCTCATCAGTATGGCTGTGTGGCGACTTTTACGCCGAAGCTGGAGGAGGGAGTCGCGGGAAACGGCTTTCACTTTCACCTGGAGTTGAAAAGGGATGGGAAAAACGCCATGGTTGGCTCTAACGGCCAGTTGTCGGAATCCGCGCTTCATCTCATCGGCGGACTGTGTGAGTACGCGGATTCATTGATGGCGTTCGGCAACACGGTGTCTTCCTCTTATATGCGGCTCGTTCCTGACCAGGAAGCTCCGACGCGCATCTTCTGGAGTGACCATGACCGAAGCGCGATGATCCGAGTTCCTCTCGGTTGGTCCAATCTCAACCATCTTGCGCGAGTCATAAACCCGCAGGAAAAAACCAGGATGGAAAACCCGGAGAGCCGTCAAACCGTTGAATTGCGCACTCCTGACGGGAGTGCTCTTATTCATCTGCTGCTGGCCGGAGTTGTGATGGCTGCGGACTGGGGTGTGAACAACAAAAATTCTCTAAAAACAGCGGAAAAGTTTTATGTTCGAGCGGATAGACCGAAGACCAAAGACGACTTCAAATCTTTTCCCGAGCTGCCCGGAAGCTGTGTCGAATCCAGCCGGATCCTGTTGAAGAAAAGGGCCCTGTACGAAAGGGAAAATGTGTTCCCGCCGAGTGTTATCGATTATGCGGCCAAACTTCTCCAGGAAGAGAAAGATGAGAAGTTGAGCAAGAAATTAAAAGGCCTGTCCGGGAAAGAACGTCTGCGAGAAGTCCGGAAGATCATGCATAAAGACCTCCACCGCCATTAATCCCTTGATTTTACTTTTTGTGTTTAATTTTCCTGTGGGTTTTGAATTCTTCTTCTAAAGTCTGCCAGAGTGAGTTGAACCGTTCCTGGAGCTCATCATAAAGGGGGAAATTCTTCGGTTCGGGATCAACCTTTAAAGGTCCTTTTTTGACCATTTTTCCGGCAATTTCGTCGATTTTGACTTTTTCCCCTTTAGCGAGCAGATAATTCCAGATGGATTGGATGGCTGCACCGTACGCGGCTCCCTCTTCTTCTTCCAGCGTTACCACTGGTGTTTTGAAAACGTCTGCGACGACCTGAAGCCAGAGCCGGCTTTTGGCTCCTCCTCCGGTGGCCCTGATCTCTTCCGGTTTAAGCCCTAAGGATTTCATCCTGGAAAAACCATAGCCGAGGTTGAATACGGTCCCTTCAATGATCGAACGGGCCATGGCGGGGGCGTTGAAATTATTCCTGTTAAGACCGAAGAAGACTCCGCTCGAAGAGGGAAGAACCGGGATTCTCTCTCCGTCGATAAACGGGAGAAAGATGAGCCCATCCGCTCCGTGTGGTGCCTCGGATGCCATTCTCTCGAGATCCTCGTTGGATGCGTTGAACAGCGACTTGAAGTATTCGGTCGTGTTGGTGACGTTCATCGTACACACCAGGCCAAGCCAACCACCTGTGCTGTCACAAAAGGCTCCGATCTCGCCTTCCGGGTCGATGAACGGCTCAGAACAGTAGGAATATATTGTTCCGGATGTCCCGAGGCTGAGCGTGCAGATTCCTGGAGCGATATTCCCCGTGCCGACGGCGCCCATCATGTTGTCACCGCCGCCGCTGGAAACGAGAACCTTCTCCAGACCAAAACGTTGGGAGAGGTCTTTTGTCATATACCCCACAGGCTCGGAGGGATGTGAGAGGGGAGGGAGTTTTTCCTGGAGCTGCGGGTCCACGGCTGCAATGGCTTCTTCGTGCCACTGTCTCGTCCGGATATCCATCAAACCTGTTCCGGAAGCATCGCCGTATTCCATGTGCTTTTTTCCAGTTAAACAGAAGTTGATGTAGTTGTGCGGGAGAAGTACTGTGGAAAGCTTTTTGTAATGCTCCGGTTCCTTCATTTTGAGCCACAGAATTTTGGAGGCTGTGTAGCCCACCGCAAGGTTGATGCCGATCTTCTGGATAAAGCTCTTTTTGCCTCCGAGCTTTTCGATGATCCATTCGGTCTCTTCCATTGTCGAGGTGTCATTCCAGAGCTTGGCCGGCCTCACGGGGAGGCCTTTGTCGTCTAAGGGAACGCATCCGTGCTGCTGGCCGGATACGCCTAAAGCGACGATTTTTAAAGGATCGGTATTTGCGGCTTTCAATGCCTGTGATAGAGCTTTTTCCAGGGCCTTCATCCAGGTCTGGGGATCCTGTTCGCTCTCTCCGGGCTTGAGTCCCTCAATCATTCGGTGAGGGTACTGTCCTCTTCCGAGAACCTTACCGTTGAAATCCACGATCAGGACTTTGGTTCCCTGGGTTCCCGAGTCGACTCCGACAACATACATCATTCATCCTTATCTGGGGTATCGCATTTTCCCAGAAGCTTGAAATAAGGTTTGAAATCAGTCTGGGGACGAATTTCCGCTGTCTGGTAGAGTTCGAGGTATCCGGAGTCCGATTTTCTTTTTTCTCTGTACTCGACGATATTTTTGAAGATTTTCCTCTGGGATTCGAAACATCTGATCGATCTCTGGATCTCTTCTTCTGTTTCATCGTCCGCCAGAGTTCCTTTATCCGCCCGAATCCCGCTGTCCCCGGGCTGAATTGGCTCGAAATCTCCCCACACCGAATAGATATAGTGGGATTTGGCGGCAAAAGGCTCTCCGATATCGGCCAGGACCGGATCGCCAGCATGAGGCGAAGTGTAGATTCCCATGTTGAACACCGCGGTATGGTCCCAGTGCTCGAAGAATCCACTGGAGAAGACGACTCGGGATACTTTTTGTTCTCTGAAGATCCTGACCTGTTCCTCGAAGAGTCCTTTTTCCTGGTGGAGGTTCCTGTTGATGTGGGGCATGAGGGAGAAATCCGGGATGTCGAAGTTGTGGATGTTCTCCTCTTTGACCCCGAGTATTCCGTAGGCTTGAATGGCCTCCTGTCTTCTCCTCTGGGTGATGATGTCTTTTTCTTCGGGAAAAGAGTATCCGGCATCACCGCTGCAGAAGATCAGAAGGAGGGGATTTCCGTTGTTTTCGACTGTGGCTTTGAGCAGATAGCCTGCTCCAAGGAGTACGTCATCGTCATGAGGGGAGAGAAAGGCGACGGTTTCGCCCTCTTGCCATTCCGGGAAAAGGATGTCTATGTTTTTGCTTTTCCGGAGGAGACGGAAATCCACGAATTCCATCAGTAGATCCTTATCGGGTTTTTAAATTTTTGGAGCAGAGTATTGAGTTTATCCGGGAAATCCTCTGTCAGGGGAAGGAGAATATACGCGTTTTTTTCGTAAAAGATACTCCCCTCGGGCACGAAGGTCAGGAGGTTCCGGGTAGTGTAGTCGGACCATGTGTAGAGAAGCGGCCTGACCCAGTAGACGTACTTTCCGTTTGACGGCGCGTAAAAGTATGTGCCTGGCTTGTTCAGCCAGGTTCCTGATGTTCTGAGGTTGCTGTTGACATAATCAATTCTCAAGCTGAAAAATCCGTAATTCTTTTGGGAATTCACGAGGCCGACCCAGGATACGTCATCCGGGGCCATATGGACAAACCCGTCAGGATAACCTTCCTTTTCCTTGAGGGGCATCTGGATGATTGAATTTTTCTTATCCTGGTAGATCAAAGAATCGAACAGGTCTTTGTGGAGTACCATCTCGTCATTCCGGATGGCAATGACGCCGAGGTGATTTTTCACACTCATCATGGTTTCTGAGATGAAATAGGGAGAATCCGCACTGAGGGTGTACTTGACCTCAAGATTGACATCCTTGATCTTTTGCAGCGGGCCTCTTCTGGAATTGATGTAGAGAAACTTTCCGATTCTCTCTTCGAAACTGGGAGGAGGATCCCAGTTGAAAGAATGGTCCCAGGCGATTCCCGGAATGAAGCACCCCGGATTCCAGTGAATCACTCCTGCGTCTTTGTTGTGGAGCCTTATTCCCTCTTTTAAGTAATCTATGATGTTGACCTGGCCGCTTTTCGGGTGGAACTCCAGGGCGATTCTTTGGTTCTTGACGGTTTTGCCCGGTCCCTCTCCGTCTATGACAAATCCAAGTGTTTCTGGTGCATCATTCTCGCCGCTCAGGCAGATAATGATCTTCTTTTCAAGCGGAGACATATCGAGGGGCACTGCCAGGTTGCAGGTCCAGGTGATGGGATAATTTGGGGCAGCTTTCTGCGGAGGGAGAGATTCCATGATTCCCAGGATCTGATACTCCAGCGGAGAATCTCCAGCAAAGATAAGAAGGCTTTCGTCCAGGAGGGCATCCTTCGATGCTGTGAAAGTGAGGCATGCGATCTCGCCGGTTCTCTCCAGTCCTATGGTTTCTTCAACTCTGAACACTCTGTAAAATCCTTCTTTGCCCGCGGGAATTCCTCCCTCTTTCGGGGATGTGTCCTTCTTTTCTGCCGTCTTGACCTCCTCAGAATTTTCGGGCTGATACTGAAGGGCGATCCTGTATTTTTTGTCGCTTTTCCAGGCGTAATCGAGAACAATGTCATAAGTCCCTGGATCGAGAAGTTTGGAAAGGTCATCGACGTGTTTCCCTTCGGCAAAGACAAGAAAGTTTTCAAAAGTCGTGTTGTTCAGCTGGAGTTCCTGGAGCACGCACTTTTCTTTCTTCACCTCAAACTGAAAATGGATCCTGTAATAAGGGTATTTAAAGCTCGGAGATTGAAATTCCAGGCCGTTTCCCCAAAGCCATCCGGATAACAGTAAAAATACGATTATAAAGACTGTCTTTCTCATTTTCCCTCCTCGAAAGGTCTGTAATAAGGATTGATCTTTTTTTCTGGAAGAGCGTCGATGTCTGTTCCGACGAATTCTTGAACATTCAAGGGCATTCGATTGTAAACGCCGGTTTCTGTCCCTCGCTTCCATAGGGAATCTTCGATCACGGCATATTCCACGGGGAAGACAAGATTCCCTTTCTCATCAGAGCCCATGAAGGCGACGTCGATCATCAGGGCGACGTTTTTCCCGAGAGGCTGGTTTGTGTATGGTGTGACCGCTCCGGATCCTTCCTGGCATTCTGAGCAGCCTGTGTTATGAATAAACGTATACGGTTCTCTGGGAGAGAGATGTCTTCCTTTATTATCCTTGAGCTTTGTCCTCTCTATGTAGGTTTTTCCTTTCCTGTCGATATGATTTGATCGGAGATTCTTCTGGGCGGCCTCTTTTATAGCTTTCATGACTGTGTGGTAAAGCCCTTCGAGGGCATCCATGAAGGCCTTCTCGTCTTTTGTCCATCCGCCCACGACTTTAACTGTCCTGCGCATGATCCCGTGATAGCCGTTGAATGCGGGGCTCAATCCGAGCGAGACGAATTCTCCCTTTTTGATTGTCCTGTTTGTGGCTGGGCCGAGCACGGTCCTTCCTCTCGTTCCGGATGAGACGATGGTCGGGAATCCTGTTCGTCCCGCACCGAGCCTTTTCATGATGAAATCTCCGGCGGCTGCCACATCCAGTTCTCTGATGCCCGGCTGGAGGACGGACAGCATGCCGAGGAACGCTGCATCGGCAATCGTGTTGGTTGTGCCGATTATTTTGAGCTCGGTCCGGGATTTTTCGTATTTTATCCTTCTCAGGAGGTCAACATCGAAGATGACGTTTTCGCTCCCGAATCTTCCCTGGAAGAGACTGACGTGGTCAGAGGGAATAAACTGGCTGCTGGAGAGGATGGCCACTTTTATCGGGCTTCCTGCTTTGTGAGGAACCATCCTGTGGACAACATCCTCGAGTGTCTCGAATTTGGCAAACCTGTAGTCCTCGTCTGAGATCTGGTATTCCATCAGAAGTGTCATGTTGGCGCCGGAGACTTTGACACAGTCCTCGATAACATGGCCTCCCTCTGAACCGGCGACCACGACCGGTGTGCCTTCTGCCGGAACAAGAATGCCGTATCTTTCGATGATAGGATCAAATACGCCGGCGAGCCAGGCGACATCGGAACGGTCCAGCTCGCTCCCGCAGGCATAGGCAAGGTCGTAGCCGTTTTGTTTCATAGCCTTCTGGACTTTTGTCCATCTCTCCCGGTATTCCTTTTTCGATATCTCGAGATTCCGGTCGATCCCGGGTTCAGCGGCTTTGATGATCTTCTCGATCGTGTCGGGATTCATTTTTTCTTCTCTCCTCCGATGGCCTCTTTGACCCCCTCTTCGAAGGGCTCTGTGAGGATCGGGACCAGCCAGCCCTCCGGGCTCTCAGGATAGGTTTCAATCTCTTCAACAACGGAGAGAGGATATTTCAGCATATTATATGTCGCATCGACGTATGAAAAATATCCTTTGTGTTCCAGCGGGAATGCCATCCAGGCGGTCCTTTCATGATAAACACTTCCTTTTTTCACCGGAAGCATCCGGGATTGATTGTTTGAGCCGAAAGAATAGACAAAAGCTCTGGAGAGATAATACCACGGTCCATGCTGGATGTATATGTAAGGCTGCTGGATGGACGCTTTGCCTCCTGCAAGGTTTGTTGCCGAGAAGTCGAGGAAGAGGTTGGAAAAAGCGATGTTCTTCTCTCTGTTGAAAAATGCGATCCAGGGAGTGTCGGGTCTGAG
>SOIA01000159.1 GCA_004378665.1 Candidatus Aminicenantota bacterium | reverse complement strand
GCTATTGACAAGTAAACTTCAATATAATTAGAATTGACTTTTCGATAAGACTCAAATTTCTCAAGGAGGTTTTAATGAAAGTCACCCTCAGCGTTCTCAAAGCAGATATAGGCAGCATTGGCGGACACATCACACCAAGCCAGGCGCTTGTCAATGAGGTCAAAAATTTTGTCAAGGAGAACAGCAAAAACCTGCTGATCGACCATTACATCAGCTATACCGGAGATGACATTGCCATCCTGTGCACGCACGACAAGGGCGTTTCAGACGAAAAAATACATAAAATGGCCTGGGATGCTTTTATTTCTGGGACGGCCGTCGCGAAAAAACAGGGACTCTACGGCGCAGGCCAGGATCTGCTCAAGGATGCCTTCAGCGGAAACATAAAAGGAATGGGACCAGCCGTGTGTGAGATGGAATTCGAAGAACGGCCGAACGAGCCCTTCGTTTTCTTCGCCGCGGACAAGACTGACCCGGGATGTTACAACCTTCCTTTCTACCTGGGCTTTTGTGATCCGATGTACAATGCAGGGCTCATCCTCAGCCCCAAGATGAGCGATGGATTCAAGTTCCGCATCATCGATGTCGAATACACCGAAAAAGACAAGGTTATTGAACTCAACGCCCCGGATGAGATCTACGACATCGCTGCCCTGCTCCGCGATAACGAAAGATACGTCATCGAGAGCATCTATTCCCGCGCCTCAGGAAACCAGGCCGCGGTTGTCTCCACCACCCGCCTGCACAACATCGCTGGAAAGTACACAGGAAAAGACGATCCTGTGGCTCTGATCCGGGTCCAGGGAGAATTCCCCGCAACCGGAGAAGTCCTGGCTCCTTTCGAGATCGGTCCTTTCGTCGCTGGCTTTATGAGAGGCAGCCACAACGGCCCTCTCATGCCCTGCAAGCTGAAATCAACAATCTCTTTCTTTGACGGACCTCCGGTAGTCACGGGCGCAGCTTTTTGCGTGAGAGAAGGAAAGCTGACAGAACCTGCAGATGTGTTCGACCACCCCTTTTGGGATTATGTGAGAGATCAGGTCTCCAAGAAAGCGTCAGACATCAGACGCCAGGGATTTTCAGGTCCGGCCATGCTTCCCTACAGCGAGCTCGAGTACGGCGGCATCGTGGAGAAACTCGAAAAGCTGGAAAAGAAATTCAAGCTTGTCGGCTGAGAAGGCTTTCCTCGGCATTCTGTTTCTGAATACTCGTCCTGACAGAAGAGGATCCCGGCTGGAAGATCCTCTTTGAACATTACGATGAAAAAACACAGAAATCCTGTCCCGACCGTGGATATCATCATCGAAATCCAACGGGAAGACGGAAAGGAAGGAATCGTTCTGATCAAGAGGAAGAATCCCCCTCACGGATGGGCCATCCCTGGAGGATTCGTCGACTACGGTGAATCCTTGGAGGAAGCCGCTGCTCGAGAAGCCAAGGAAGAAACCTCTCTCGATGTGCAGCTCAAGAGGCAGTTTCACACCTATTCTGATCCGGACAGGGATCCACGCCAGCATACGATCTCGACGGTCTTTGTGGCCACAGCTCAAGGACAGCCGAAAGCCGAGGACGATGCGCAGGAAATCGGGATATTCTCAAGGGATGAAATCGATTTCCCCCTTGCCTTTGACCACAGCAGAATACTCGAGGACTATTTCGAACAAAAAAAGAAAAATAGTAAAATTTAAATTTTGAAGAAAGGAGGAAAAAATGTGGGGAGGCGCCTACCACTTTTTCTTTGCGCTATCCACCTTTGTTCCTATAAAATAGATAACGACACTGAGCCGCCTCAGTAATGCACCGATAGGAAAGACCAATGGATAACACTGATAATAAGAAGAACAAGAGCGAAGAAGACATGGAACTCAAGGAGCTGCATAAAGTCTGGGGACCCGTCGAGGCCGAGGTCGTCAAGGGTTATCTCGAAAGCAACGGGATCCCCTGCATCTTCAGAGGAAAGGTGGTTCAATCCGTCCATCCCTTTTCGGCGGATGGACTCGGAGAGATCAAGATTTTTGTTGCGGAAAAGGATTATTCCAAAGCCAAGGAACTCCTCGAAAAAAAGGTCGGCATATAATCCCACCCCTTCCTCGCAA
>SOIA01000016.1 GCA_004378665.1 Candidatus Aminicenantota bacterium | reverse complement strand
TCTCTCACATCCAGACGATAGTATGTTTTCTTGTCTGGCTCGAAGTATTCATCCATATAGTGTATGGTCAAGGGGATTTCTCCAGAGAAGGTTTTCAAGAGTTCCCCCTCCCGGATCAGCCTGACTGTTGCTATGTTTCCTTTCTCCGGGCTCGAAGTTGTGAGGCGGATGTTTATGGCTGGGTGGCTTTTCACTGATATGTTTTCGCCCATGACTCCACTCATAGAGGTTTCTGAGTCGGTGATCGAGAAATCTTCGAGAACCAGTCTGGGTAAGGCAACGTCGCCCCGGTACGCATACATCCGGCCGTTCCTCATGGCTTCCAGGATGTCTTTTTTGGTTTTGTGCTTAACCAAAAAAACAGTCGGGAAGTTTCCCAGCTTTTCTCCGGCTGCTCCCTCATGATGAAAGTCAGCCGAAGAGATACCCCATGCTGGTCTTGCTCTCTGGCCAATGCAGTACTCTTTCAAGACCGTATCCCACACGTTTCCCGGTTCTGTTATGGTGGGGCTTTCCCCGTAAAGAGCCGCAAAGCCCGAATAATTTTTGGATTCTATTAAGACTTGTGGATGAGGAGGAGTATCCTTGAAAATGAAGTCAATTTTTCCTCCACCGGATTTTGTCTCCGGATGGTTCCAGAATACCATTCCCCCTCGAGAATTAACGTAATCTATCACAAGCTGGTAAGGCGAAATTCCCTGGTATCCATGATACTGGTCATACGGAGAGCTCCGGAAAGGGTGGTTGTTGAGGAGGAGCAGCAAGGACAAAAGAGATAAGACAATTCCTGAATATCTGAGAATTCTCCTTTTTGTGATCAAGAATATGCCCGCAGAAAGAAAAATGATCGGCAAAAATAATCCTGCCGATATCCTCGAAGAAAGATATTTTGCGGAAGAGCCGTTGTGGAGTATCGGCAATTGCTTGAAATCTTCAGGTGTTTCCATCCCTACGATGATCAGGTGCTTCTCCCAGTCACAGACAGTCAGGTTTTTCTTGAAATAGCTTCCTCTCCAGTAGTAGAAGGGAGCGGATTCTGCACCCGGGATGAGAATCATTTCCGGATGCTGTTTTGAAGCGGATCGGATCATGTTCAAGTAGTTATCAGGCCCGCCCTTGTTGATCGAGGCGGTCTCAACTCTTTTTTTTATGATGTTTTGGAACGGACGGATTCCGTACTCCAGGACTTTCCGGTCATGGTCAGTGATGAAGAGGACATCCAAGCCTCTTTTTTTGGCTAACCTAATGATGTATTCGAGAGTATGAGACCCATCGCTGAAATCTGTGCGGAGGTCGATGAGCCCGGGGACCTGGAGGTATTCATCCGTCTGAGCAGAACCAATTATGGTGAGTGCGAACACAGAAAAGAAGAAGAGCAAGCCAGGGATTCGGTATCTCTTCATTGTCCTAAGGATCATAACACAGATTTCAAACGCAGAAATCTGCCGTTAAATTCGCAAGTATATTATCATATCGGTTGACTTGAATAAATTATTTAAGTTATTATGAGCATTAAAGTAAGCAAGATGATTTTTTCTCTCAATAAAAAAACATGTACGAAGCCTACTGGGGTTTAAAAGAAAAGCCTTTCGAGAATACTCCAGACCCGAAGTTCCTTTATTCTTCTCACGAGCATCTGGAAGCTGTGACACGGATGACGTACGCGATCGAGGAACGCAAAGGATCCGCTTTGCTGACAGGCGAATATGGTTGTGGGAAAACACTGATCAGCCGCCGGCTTTTTGAGATGCTGCCTCCGGAAAAGTACGATATCGCGCTGGTGATCAATCCGTTATTGAGCCCGACTGAAATCATAAGAGAAATCTGCAATCAATTGGGGATAAAAAGTTCTCCGAATTGGCCAAAAACGCAGTTGTTGATGGAGCTGAATGAGCGGCTGTATAAGAATATGAGAAGCCACAAAGATACGGTCATCATCATCGATGAAGCGCAATCGATCAAAGACATAAGGACTTTGGAAGAATTGAGGTTGCTGTTGAATTTTCAGTTGAATGACAGGTTCCTTTTGACTCTAATTCTAATCGGTCAGCCGGAACTGCGAGAGATGATCGATAAATACAAACAGCTAAAGCAGAGATTGGCCATTCGGTATCACTTGAATCCTTTGAGTAAAAAAGACTCTAAAGAATACATTCAGCACAGATTAGAAGTCGCAGGCGCGAAAAATAGTATTTTTGCGAGCAGTGTCCATGAGGTGATCTGGCAGAATTCCGGAGGAGTTCCGAGAGAGATTAACAGCATTTGCGATATGAGCTTGCTGCTGGGATTCACAAAGAAAGCCAAAGGGATAAACACAGATTTGGTCAGAAAGGCCATTTCTGGATTGGATCATTAATCCCATGGTAAAATTATCTGATATTTTGAGGAAAGCGCAAGAGTTGAAAACCAAAGAGAAGACAGGCCTGATTTCTGAAGCGATTCGAGCGAAAGAAGCCATGTCCGACATGCATGAAATGAAAAAAATATACGAGGATGCGATCGTCGATTTAAGGAATATCATGGATGATGTCCTTGAAGGGAAGAAAATTACGGGGAGAAGAGTTTTCAGCATCGCCGAGAGAATAACCCTTCATCTCCGAGTCGATAAGAATACCTTAGTCTCTTTCATAAACATTTTTGGCTTTTTAGGCGAGACAGATGACTATCTTTACTCCCATTCTATCAATGTCGCCATTTTAAGCGGGGGGATCGGGATGGCTCTGGAGTACAGCGACAGCCGGCTCCTGAATCTATGTGTTTCCTCTTTGCTCCATGACCTTGGTCTGTTGAAAATTCCAGAGAATATAATCAAAAAGCCCGGGAAGTTGACCAAGGATGAGTTTGCCCAGGTTCAAAAACACACTTCATACGGTCTGGAGCTTTTAGCAAATATCAGTGACATGCCCGAGTCCGTCCAGGAGGTCATCTACCAACACCATGAGAGAATGGATGGAACAGGTTATCCCGAAGGGAAGAGAGGGATGGATATTTCCGAATCTGCCAAAATTGTGGCCATAGTTGAAGTCTACGAAGCCATGACGCATCCCCGGCCATACCGCGGTGAAAAGATCATCCCGTATGACGGGGTGAGGCAGGTTGTCCAGGACGCCAAGAGCGTCTTCGATCCCCGGTTAGTCAAGAAATTTTTAAAATTTATCACTCCTTATCCCTTGGGAAGCTTTGTGCTTCTGAACAATAATGAGATCGGGCGTGTTGTCCTGACTTATGAGGAACAGCCTTTGCGCCCTGTTGTGGAAATCTTTTTCGATTCAGACGGGAAACCTCCGGAAGAGCCGAAGAGGATCGACCTTTCGAAATCTCCTGTTCTGCATGTCGAAAAAGCCGTAGATGACAGCCTCCTCTAATTGTTTTTGATTAAGATAAGGGAGTCCATGTGATCGTTTCCATCCATCAGCCTCAATACCTGCCCTGGTTAGGATATTTCGATAAGATCGCACGGAGTGAAGTGTTCGTATTCCTGGATAACGTGCAGTTCAAAAAGAATGAATGGCAGAACCGGAATAAGATCAAGACATCCGAGGGCTGGCAGTGGCTTTCTGTGCCGGTAATCCACAGGTTCACACAAAAGATATCCGAGGTGGAGATCAACAGTACCGTTCAGTGGGGAAGAAAACATTTGAATGCGTTGGCCACGCACTACTCCAAGGCTCCGTTTTTTAATGACCACATCGATTTTTTTGAACAGACCTATGCTCAAGAGTGGAAATATCTAGCCGATATCAACGTACATATAGTCAAGTATCTGGCAGAAGCCCTGGGTCTGACGGATAAGAAATTTGTCTTGGCCTCAAAGCTCGAAACAAAGGAAGGGAGCACAGAGCGGCTCATCGATATATGCCAGCAATTGGGAGCCGACATTTATCTTTCGGGCAAGGACGGAGCAAAATACATGGAATTAGAGCTTTTCAAACAGGAAGGCATTCAAGTGGCGTTCCAGGATTATGAGCACCCCCGTTATGACCAGCTTTACGGGGATTTTGAGCCTTTTCTATCCATCATCGATTTATTGTTCAACTGCGGGCCGGATAGCCTTTCCATCTTAAAGAAAGGAGAGTGAAGTGAAAATTTTAGCGTTAGGAGCCCATCCAGATGATATTGAATACGGTTGTGGCGGAACTTTTCTTAAATTCGCCAGAAAGGGAATGGACATTTATTTCATGGTTTTGACCAAAGGAGAATTTGGTGGGGACCCGGAAACACGAGAGAAGGAACAGGAAGAAGCGATGAAATTGTTGGGAGTAAAGAAGATTTTCTGGGGGGGATATATCGATACAGAGCTTCCGAGTGAGAGGATCGTCATCACCAAGATCGATGAGGTCATCGAAGAAGTCAAGCCGGATGAAGTCTACGTGAATTACATCGAAGACATCCACCAGGATCACCGCATGCTCGCGGAGTGTACTCTGGCAGCGACCCGGTATGTGAAAAGAGTGTTCTTTTACGAGGATTACACATCCATTAATTTCGAGCCGGATATCTTTGTGGATATCGAGGATGTCCTTGAAGAAAAACAAAAATTGATTCAGGTGTATTCCTCTCAAGTGGATAAAGCCTATCCCACAAAGCTGGACATGGTGGAAAGTGTCAAAGCCATCGCCAATTTCCGGGGGTTCCAGGGGAAAGTCAAGTATGCCGAAGGATTCAAGGCCTTCAGGTTTTTGCGCGATGTCTGATTCTATTATCCCGCACTCCCGCCCGACTCTGACCGATGCGGGTTCAAAGGCCGTTTCCTCTGTTATTGAATCCGGGCAGATCGCCCAAGGACCTGTGGTCAGAGAATTCGAGAAGCGTTTCTCGGACTGCATCGGCAGAAAAGAAGCCGCAGCCACAAACTCCGGGACCGCTGCTCTCCATTTGGCCCTGCTGGCTTTGGGAGTGAAGGAAAAGGATGAGGTCATCATCCCTTCTTTTGTCTGTACCGCAGTCCTCAACGCAGTCCTTTACACCAGGGCGACTCCTGTTGTCGTGGATGTAGACCCGGAGACGTACAATATATCTGTGGAGGCTGCAAAAAGAGCGGTCACCGGACAAACTCGGGCGATCGTTGTTCCGCATATGTTTGGCTGCCCAGCTGGGATAAAAGAATTATCCGGGCTGGGAATTCCGATGATCGAAGACTGCGCCCAGGCCGTGGGCGCGAATTATGAGGGCCAGAAGGTCGGGCGCTTCGGTATCCTGTCTGTATATTCATTCTACGCCACCAAGGTGCTCACCACTGGAGAAGGGGGCATGGTTGTCAGTGATTCAGAAGAACTGGTGTCCAAGGTCAAAGACCTCAGGGAGTACGATAATAAAGATGATTTCGCTGTGCGTTTCAACTCCAAGATGACGGATATTCAAGCCGCCCTGGGATTGAACCAGCTGTCTCGTTTGGAAAAATTCCTGGAGAAGCGGAGAGAGATTGCCTCTCTGTATTTCAGAGAATTTAAAGAGTGTGATTTTGCGCTTCCTGTTCAAAAGGATGGGAGAGAACATATCTACTACCGGTTTGTTGTCAAGACACAGGATAATGCTTCTTCCCCCCTTGAAAAATGTCAGCAGAAGAAGGTCATGTGCCAGCGGCCGGTCCATATCCCTCTCCATGTCTGTTTAGAGCTTTCTGGCTTTCCCCACACCACAGAAGCCTGGCAGAGGACGGTTTCGATCCCGCTTTATCCGTCTCTCACACAAGAAGAGATCGAGAAAATCATTGCTGTTGTCAAAGAAATATTTTAGGATATTGCCTGGAGTATGCGAAGTATCCTCGATAGTATTCACGCATTCCTGGGAGGGGTTCCTTTCAGGTGGTTGTTCCTCCTTGTCTTTTCTTTCCTTCTCGCTTTTATCTTAACTCTGGTGATAAGACGGATTGCGACAAAACTCAAAATACTGGACTATCCTGAAGAGAGAAAGATCCATGAGCAGCCCATACCTCTTTTTGGAGGTCTGGCCGTATATATTGCCTATGTCGCGGCCATCTTTTTAAATTTCAGTTTCTCCGTTGAGCTGAAAGGGGTCATCCTTGGGGGGACAGTCATCCTGGTAGTCGGCTTGGTCGATGACATCAAAGAACTCTCAGCCACGTGGAAGCTGATGGCCCAGATTCTGGCTGCGGGAATTCTCATCTACTATGGAGTCAGGCTGAGCTTTTTGCCCAACAACTGGTGGGGGATAGGAGGAGAGGTTCTCCTGACCGTGATCTGGGTCGTGGGCATCACCAACGCAGTGAATTTTTTCGACGGGATGGACGGTCTGGCCACGGGTTCGATCGCGATCTGCTGTTTATCCTTTTTCATCGTGGCCCTGCTGACCAATCAGCCTTATCTGGGATATCTGACCATAGCTCTTGCGGGAAGCTGTCTGGCCTTCCTGATATTTAACTTTAAGCCGGCCTCCATATTCCTGGGAGACGCAGGAAGCACGTTTTTAGGATTCACGATAGCAGGCATAGCGGTCATGGGCGGCTGGGCCCAGGACAATCCTAAGGTCGCGTTGGGTTTGCCTCTCTTGATCTTGAGCGTGTTCATCTTTGATGTGATTTACATATCCGTGTCGAGAATATACAGAGGACAGGTGAAAAATATCAAGGAATGGATCGAATACACAGGGAAGGACCATCTTCATCACCGTCTGGTCGCGTTGGGATTGACTGAGATCCAAACGGTTCTCTTCATTTTTCTGATCACGGCCTGTTTGGGGATCAGCGGAATAATCCTGAGGGCAACCGGTGATATAGTGATTTATTTTGAGATTCTCCAGGCGCTTTTAATCTTTGCCATCATCGTCATCCTGATGCGCACAGGCCGCAGATCAGACCAGAAAGAATAAAAA
>SOIA01000107.1 GCA_004378665.1 Candidatus Aminicenantota bacterium | reverse complement strand
CCCTGATCCGGTGGAAACTTTTTCACCGTTTACTTGGTTATAAATCTATGGTATAGATAATTCTTATTTCATTTTTAAATTCGAATCATGATATCGACAAAAACTTTTCACTTCCTGCTCTATTCCCTCATCTTCCTCATCATATTTTTCTCCAGCGCCATTTTCACCTACCGGACTGTGTTTAAAGGGGAGATGGTCACCATCCCGAATCTCATCGGAAAAACATTCGATGAGGCAAAAAACACGCTATCCAGAAGGCGATTAGCCATTTCTCAAATGGGAATTCAGTTCGATACCCGTTATGAGCGCGGCCGGATCATCTTTCATGAACCTTCTGTAGGATCCAAAATCAAGATCAACAGCGTCGTGAAAGTCATATTGAGCGCAGGGAAAGAGAAGGTCCTCATCCCTCAGGTCAGAGGTGAAAATTTTCAGAATATCGGACCAATCCTGAGAGAGGCAGGGATTGTCCGCGGAAAAATCTCTCATGTCCATAATCCCAAGTATGCAGCCGGAAGAATCATGGCCCAGTATCCTTCTCCTCTGATGGAGGTCGGAAGAGGAACGCCTGTGAGCCTTCTGGTCAGCGAAGGAGAATGGGAAGAAAAATACCTCATGCCTGACCTGATCGGAAAAATATCCGAGGATGTCATCCTCTGGCTTGAGGAATTGAATTTTAAAGTTGAAGACGTACGCAACACGTATTATCCCGGACTCAGCTCCGGAATCATCATCAAACAGCATCCCCGACAAGGCTTCATGATCCAGAAAAACTATCCGATTACCTTAGAGGTCAGCAAATAATGATTCAAATTGCCCCGTCCATTCTTTCAGCGGATTTTTCAAAGATCTCAGACGCCGTGAAGATTGCCGAAGAATCCGGGGCGGATTTGATCCACGTAGATGTGATGGATGGACACTTCGTCCCCAACCTCACGTTTGGACCTCAACTGGTCGCCTCACTCAGGAAAAAAACATCGTTACCCCTTGATGTGCACCTGATGGTTGACAATCCCCGTTCCTTCATCCCGCTCTTTGCAAAAGCCGGAGCCGATTGGATCTCCATTCATGTCGAAGCATCTGTTCATCTCCATAAAGACATCACTCTGATCAAAGAATACGACAAAAAAGCGGGGCTGGCATTGAATCCAGCCACTCCCCTCCCTTTAATGAATGAAATTCTCGAAGAACTGGATTTTGTCCTTCTGATGACAGTGAATCCGGGTTGGGGAGGACAGGAATTCATCCAATCCTGTCACTCTAAGATTTCTCAACTCAGAAGCTGGATACGCGAACAAAAACTCGAAATCCCTATTCAGATCGACGGAGGAGTATCGCTTTCCAACATGGAAGAGCTCATCAAGGATGGCGCTGACATTTTGGTCGTTGGTTCTGCAGTTTTTGGTGAAAAAAATCCGAGGGAGGCCATCACCAAAATGAAGAAGCTGGCAGAAAAAACCGGACAGCCATGAATTGTCTCGTTACTGGAGCAGCAGGATTTATCGGCTCTCGCCTGTGTCAAAGGCTCCTCAAAACCGGATATGATGTCGTGGGCGTTGATTCGTTCACTGATTATTACCCAAGGTGGATAAAGGAAAAAAATTTAGAGCCCCTGAAAAAAGAAAAGAATTTTAAATTCGTGGAAAAGGATATAAATGAACTGGAGTTGAAGAACACGTTAAAAAACATGGATTGCGTATTCCATCATGCCGCTCAAGCAGGTGTGAGGGCGAGCTGGGGGAAGGGATTTTCCGTGTATTCCAGGAACAACATCGAAGCCACGCAAAAATTACTGGAGGCTTCCCGAGATTCCCGCATAAAAAAATTCATCTATGCCTCCTCTTCATCTGTTTACGGATTCTCCCCGGAGCTTCCGATGTCAGAAACGAGCCCTCTTTTCCCTTTCTCCCCTTATGGAGTGACCAAACTCGCCGGCGAGCATCTCTGCCTGCTCTATCATAAGAATTACGGGACTCCGGCCGTCTCCCTCCGGTTTTTCACGGTTTACGGGCCGGGGCAACGTCCGGATATGGCATTTCATAAATTCTTCAAATCCATCGCTGAAGATAAAGAGATTTCGATCTTTGGTGACGGGAATCAAACCCGGGACTTCACTTATATCGACGACATCATAGACGCCAACATGGCTTCTCTAGAGAAAGGTAACGCAGGAGAGATCTACAATATCGGAGGTGGAAACCGTAATAAATTGAAAGACATCTTCCCGATTCTCGAAGAGATCTGCGGAAAAAAGATAAAGGTGAGGCATCAGGACAAACAGAGAGGAGACGTTCTCCATACCTTTGCCCGTATTGATAAGGCCCAGAGAGATCTTGATTATTCACCCCGGATTCATCTCCAGGATGGGCTTAAAGAAGAGTGGACTTGGATTCAAAATCTGTATTATCCTTAAAGCGGAGAGAGGAAATGTGTGGAATACGAAAAAGTTCATTGAAAACAATAACATACGCGCTCATGATTTCTCTGTTCTGTATCGTGATGGTTTCTGGATGCCGAGGAAAAAAGACAGAAGTATCTCCGGAGCTGGCCAGCTCGGCTGAAGCCATGTTCAGAGAAGGAGAGAAATACCTAAAAAAAGATCCTGAGAGAGCACGCCTTTATTTCAGACAGGTGATCGACTCTTTCCCACAGAGTTTTTATGCCCAACAGTCTAAACTGGCTATTGCGGATTCTTATTTCCGGAAGAGCGACATAGCAAATATGATACTTGCAGCCTCCGAATACAGGGAGTTCATTAACCTTTTTCCTTTTAGCCCTTCTGCACCCTATGCCCAATACCAAATCGCAATGACGTTCTATAAAAAAATCTACAGTCCGGGAAGAGACCAGACAAAAACCCATCAGGCCCTTGAAGAGTTCAAGAAGATGCTGACGAATTACCCGACGAGTGATGAAGCAAAGGAGGCCCAGGAAAAAATCTTAGACTGCGAAGACAAACTGGCATCACACGCTTTTCAAATCGGGCTTCACTATTACAAAGTCGGAAGTTACAGAGCCGCCATCATCCGGTTGAGGGAAATCCTGACGGCATATCCCAATTATTCAGGATTGGAGCAGGTGTACTATTATCTGGGGGCTTCTTTTTACGGTGGAAAAAATTATCCTCAGAGTTCCTCCTTTTTCACAAAGTTAATCTCTGACTATCCCCAAAGCAAATTCGCCAAAAAAGCCCGGAAGAAACTTGAGGAAATTGAAAAGAAGATCAAAGAAGCCGAAAAAAAGGCCCCCATAAAAAAGAACGGGAATCGTAAAAGTGCGGGAGCTTTCCATGAAAAAAGTTGAAATTTTCCTGTTATCCGCTTTATTGGTGTTGACTCTCACTTGTTTCTCCTCAGCGCAAGAACCGGAACCGCAAGAACAGGAACAAAAACTGTTTAACGCTGTATCCATCAGTCCCGGCCTTGGATTCGAATATTTCTCACGAACCATAGGCTGGGATGATGATGAATACACATCGAAGCTCAAATCCCTTTTCCTCACTCTGGATGCAGAAGTGGAGCTCCAGAGAGGGATCTACGTGAGAGCAGTTCTTGGCTTTTCCTCTTCCAGCTATGAGGCCCTTGTGTTCAGGGAGCTTCCCGTATCTGTGCAATTGCCTGAGGACTATATCAAAGGATTTATTCTTGGGGCGGAAGTCAGAAAAAAACTCATCCATTCAGAAAGCTTAAGAGTGGACGCCTTCGGCCAGTTCTATTATTGCTACGGCATTAAAAAAGAATGGGAAGTCCCGGACCTTACGGTGGAGGGGACTGTTGAAGGAAGGCCGACATGGATGAGAGCGCCTGTGGGGCTGATTTTCACCTATACAGGATATGAAACTTTCTTCCCATACATCAACCTGAATTTCAACAAACTCTGGGGAAAATTCAACATGGACGAAATCATCCAGGATCTCACTGGAAGAGAAGAGAAAAAAATATCCGGAGAGAGTTCATTCTGTATTTCACTCGGTTTCACCTTCAAACTCACTGAATCCATCAGCTTCAAATCAGAAGCAAGCTTTATGCCTTATAAGGAAGGAACGGATTTTGGCATACTGGTCAAAGCGATTTATTCACTAGATTAATCTTATGGAGGCGATCATGAAAGGAAAGAAATTCATCTTTGCAGTCGTTCTTGTTCCTTTCTTTCTTTTTTCGTGCCAGTCGAGCCGAGATTCTTCTTTCAATCAAAAAAATTTCATACTTGTAAACGTAGCCAATACATACAGCTCCAGAGGAATGCAGTATGTCTCAGACCAGGTCCTCGTCAAGTTTAAACCCTCTGTCACAGAAGAGATGAGAGAAGCCGCAATCGCTTCGTATCAATCCACAACGCTGAAAAGAATATCAGGAATAGACGTCTATCATCTCCAGATCCCTGAAGACGTCTCAGTGGAGGAGATGCTCTATCTTCTCGAACAAAATCCCGATGTGGAGTATGCTGAGCCGAATTATTTCAGGCGGATCGCTCAAGTGACTCCAAATGATCAGTATTTCGTCGACCAATATGCTCTCTACAATCCAGGAGGAGTATTCGGGCCTCCTTCCAGCCCTCAATCTGGAACAAACAGAGCAGATATCAAGGCCAGAGAAGGCTGGGAAGAGACATGGGGAAGCGACTCCGTCATCATTGCCATTCTCGATACCGGCGCGGACTTCAACCATCCTGACCTTGATGATAAGCTTTTTTCGAACGGATACGACTTTATCAACGATGATCCTGATCCCACCGATGACCATGGACATGGAACGATCGTCGCCGGAATCGCGGCAGCGGAGACCAATAACGGAGAAGGCATCGCCGGAGTCGCCTGGAACTGCAAAATTTTACCTATAAAAATCGTTGATAACACCGGCTGGTCCGATGTGTCTACAGAAATCGACGGGATCAACTGGGCCATTCTAAACGGCGCTGATGTCATAAACCTCAGCCTGGGGGGACCAGGAGTATCCCAATCTGAACAAGACGCGATACGAGCCGCCTATAATAACGGTGTCGTAGTGGTGGCAGCAGCCGGAAACGACGGAGTTGCGACATATTACCCTGCAGCGTACCCAGAGTGCATGGCTGTGGCCGCCACAAATTCAAGCGATGAAAGAGTCACTTTTCTGAATACCGCTACTGACCCTTTACCATGGGAATCCAACTATGGTTCTGAAATCGATGTCGCCGCCCCGGGAGATTGGGTGCTCAGTCTCTATCCCACTTCTCTCACGACTCCACCATTCCTTCCGTATACCTGGGCATCGGGGACTTCACTATCAACTCCACATGTTGCGGGCCTTGCGGCTCTCATCAGGAGTATAAAACCCGAGCTTTCCGCCGAAGATATCATGGATGTCATCCGTTACACGGCCGACGATGTGAACTCCACAAATTATGCTGGAAGGGATGATTTCATCGGATACGGCCGGATCAACATGGAACGGGCCCTTGTGCCGATTATAATCTCTGCGTTGAACCCACACAAATGATCAGATCTCTCCATATAAAAAATTTAGCCACGATTGAAGAGATCGAACTCCCGCTGCAAGACGGATTCACCATACTCACCGGTGAGACGGGATCCGGAAAATCCATCATCATCGACGGAATCAGACTCGTCCTCGGAGAGAAAAGCTCTCCGGATATGATCCGTACGGGGAAAAAAGAGACATCGGTTGAAGTCATTTTCCCGTTTCATCAGGCAATAGCAAATTTCAAAGACTACTTTCCAGAAAAAGAAGAAGAAATGTTCTTGCAAAGGAAGGTTCCTGCAAAAGGAACGGGAAAAGCCTACATCAACGGCATTCATGTTCCCAACAGAAAGCTTAAAGAATTGGGAGTCAAGATTGTCGACATTTACGGCCAGAACGACCATGTCTTCCTCCTCAACCTCGAATATCAGCTCAATTATCTCGATGATTTTGCCGGGGCCTCTGCTCTGAAAAAAGATGTTTCCCGGCTGGCTCGAGAGCTGAAAAAAATCTTCAAAGAAAAAACAGAACTCGAAGAGAAGGAAAAAGAAAGAGAACAACGTCTCGATTTCTTGGAATTCCAGATCAAAGAGATCGAAGGAGCCCAGCTCAAACCAGGAGAGGAGGAAGATCTCCGAAACACCCGGAATATCCTCAAAAACGCAGAAAAGATCGGCTCGCTCGTGGAAAGCGCTCTCAGCATCTCCTACAGCCAGGAGAATTCCATCTCTTCACTTCTCGCACAACTCCAGAATACTGTCCACAACCTCGTGGACTTCGACAAAACATTCAAAGAGACAGAAGACGCCATCAATCAGTTTTCGATCACCATCCAGGAGTTTTCCGATTTCCTGTTCAAGTTCCAACAGAAACAGGACGCAGCACCTGAAAGACTGGAAGAACTTGAAGAACGGTTAAGCCAGATCGAGAAGCTCAAAAGAAAATACGGACGCAATATCGAAGAGATCCTCTCTCATCTTGGAAGAGTGAAGCAGGAGTACGAAGAACTCAGCACGAGCCAGGAGAAACTGGAAGACCTGGATAAAGAAATACAAAAGATATTCAACGAATACAAATCCCATGCAGAAAAACTTTCTGACCTGAGAAAAAAGAATGCCGATAAACTCGAGAAAGACGTGGAAAAAGAAATCAGCCTCCTGGGGATGAAAAAAGCCAGGTTCAAAATAAAGATCGATACCATTCCGCTCAAGCCGGAATCCATCGAGAGCGTGAAAGAGAGCGGAACAGAAGAAGTGGAATTCCTGATAAGCCCTAATCCCGGAGAGGATCTGCGGCCCCTGAGAAAGGTTGCTTCCGGAGGAGAGCTTTCCAGAGTCATGCTCGCCCTCAAAACCATCGGCGAAGAGACCGATACATTCAAGACCATGATCTTCGACGAGATCGATTCCGGCATCGGGGGAAAAACAGCTGAATTTGTCGCGCAGAAACTCAGGCAATTGTCCCGGACACATCAGGTCATCTGCATCACACACCTTCCTCAAATCGCCTCCTTCGCCACTCATCACTACAAAATAGACAAGAAGATCGATAAGGAACGCACGTTCACATCTGTTAAAAAGCTCTCCTTTGAGGAGAGAGTGACAGAAATCGCCCGGCTCTTATCTGGAACCCGGATCACGGAGACAACTCTCAAGAATGCACGAGAAATGATCAGCCATAACCTCGACAAGAGTGCATGTTGAAAGACAGGATGAAAAAAACAGGCGATTTGAAAAAAATGAAATTTCACATTCGCACGTTTGGGTGCCAGATGAACGAGAACGATTCAGAGCGCATTGCAGGAATCCTGAAAGCCGAAGGAGCGAAACCGTCCGCTTCTCCGGAAGAGAGCGACCTGATCATCATCAATACGTGTGCCGTCCGAGAAAAATCAGAAGAAAAATTTTATTCCTATCTGGGAAAGATGGCTTTAATAAAAAAAAGAAAAAATGTAGTTATCGGGGTGGTGGGATGTGTGGCCCAGCTCTACAAATCAGAGATACTGGAACGAAAACCGTTTGTGGATTTCATCATAGGGCCGGACAACTACAACACGCTTTCTGATATTGTGCGCAGCGATCATGAGGAAAAGATAATCTCCACAAACTGGAGCCAGACCTTCCATGATTTCCCGCCTGAAAAGATTTTCCGGAAATCCAGAGTCAGCGCCTACGTGACCGTAATGGAAGGCTGCGATAATTTCTGTTCCTACTGCATCGTTCCCTATACCCGCGGCAGAGAAAAATTCAGACCGATGAAGGCCATCCTCCAGGAAGTCCGGGATTTGACACGGGAAGGCTACAAGGAAACCCAGCTCCTGGGACAGAATGTTAACTCTTACCGCGATCCGGAGAGCGGAAGAAGCTTCTCTTTTCTCTTGAAAGAAGCGGACCGCGTGAATGGAGTCGAATGGATCAGGTTTATCACTTCCCACCCGAAGGACTTCAGCCGAGACATCGCGGAGGCCATGTCCGGAGCAGAAAAAGTGTGCCACCAGCTTCACCTCCCGGTCCAGTCTGGCTCGTCAAGCGTCTTGAAGCGGATGAACAGAGGCTATACGAGAGACAAATATCTCGATATAATCTCCATGCTGCGCAACCTGATGCCGGACATCAGTCTGAGCACAGATATCATCGTCGGTTATCCAGGTGAAACAGAAGAAGAATTCCAGGAAACACTGAGCGTGCTGGATGAAGTCCGGTTCACCAACATATTCTCGTTTCGTTACTCCCCTCGCCCCCACACCGCCGCTTCAAGGCAAAAGGACAGCGTGCCGTTGGAGAAAAAGAAAAAGAGACTCATCCAGGTGCAGGCACTCCAGAAAGAAATTCAGGTTGAATTCAACAAATCACTCGTCGGGAAAACCATGAAAGTCCTCTGCCTCGGCAAGAGCAAAAAAGATCCTCAGGTCTACAGCGGCCGGAACGAAGGCTATCAGGTTGTCAATTTCAAATCTTCAGAAGACTTCATCGGCCGGTTTGCGGATGTGCGCATCACGTCCTGTGGGCCTTACAGCCTCATCGGTGAGGTGGTTTAGAATGAGGGACGCTTTGGATTTCCGCTGAGAAGAATCTGGTATTCCTCTTCAAGAATATATTTTAAGAATAAACGTCTGATTATCTCTCCCTTAAAAGGTTCGATCTCGATCCTCACGATGTTCATCAGTCCACTTTTTCCGTTGAGAGAAAGAGGAATCTCCTCTTTAACCTCCACGATCCATCTGCAGTGCTGATTCTTCCGGGATAAGCGTGTCCTGGAGATAATGTGCGGCTTGTACTGCGGATCGGAAAAATTCGTTTTGATGAAATGACCCGTCTTCGCATCTTCCAGAGCCATCCTTAACGCAGCGGATGCAGTCAGGAGAAATCCATGTTCTTTGCTCTTCTGCTCTCTTATCTTCCTTTTCATTCCTGTCTTTTCTCTTCAAGTCAAACGATCCACCACAGAAACTCACACGTTTTTAAGTCTGACTTTTAAATGACGAAGAAAAAGACAAAAGAATCTCAGCTATTTTCTTAATAAAAAACAGACCGGATGGAAAACCAGAAGTGGGAATTTAGGAAAATGAGTATGAAAAAAAGATGAAGATTCGAATGTCCGTTACTCTGTTGTGATTCTCAGGATTGGTCATTCAAATGAGTAGATTGATGGACTTTCTTTCAGTTAAAAGATGATCCAAAATCTTATGCATTGCAAAATCTAGCTAAAAAATCATGTCAAATATGAAAACCAAAAAAAAATTCCTCAAGTGCAAGAATTTCTTGACAACCATTTCATCCATTCATATACTGCATTGAAAAAAAACAACAAAAATCGCACAAGGAAGAGAAAATCATGACTGGATCAAACGAGACGGCGTACAAAGAACGTCGGCATCCACGGACAAAGGCAAACGTGCATTACAGACAGACTAAAATCATAGGGCAAAAATATTTAGTGCCCAACATCAGCCTCGGGGGCATGCGCATCTTCAGCAATACACACTTCAAAAAGGGAGAAACTGTGAATATCGAACTCTCATTTTCTGATGGGCAGAAAACAGTCGTTCTGGCAAAAGTCGCCTGGGTAGATGCCTACCCTAAAGATTCAGACTTCATTTACGAGTTCGGCCTTGAATTCATCCATGTTCCTCCTTACATCATGGACAAGCTGAAGTCAGAGCTGGAAAGAGCGTTAGATCATTAACAGTCCCATCTCAAGAAAAGGAATAAACAGGACTCAGCTCCCCCCTTTTTTCCCTCCTTTCCAGGATTCGTACCTTGCCATGTAATCTCCAGCCACTTTTTTCGGATTGAGCATCAGGTAATTCGCATAATTGATCAAGTGACCTCTCAGGTAGACCTCTGGGGGGAGAACATCAAATTTTTCGTGTTCGATGCTTTTTAGAAGCTCCATGCGGATCTTCGTATCGAGCGATACTTCGAACAATGGGACGCCTAATTTTTCCCTGATTTTCTTCAACTCCAGGCCGGAATAAGAGACGTCTTCGTCTTCCTCCCCTGCCGGAACGCTAGCGGATGGTTGATGCCTTATACGGTGATGGCGTTCGTTCTGCTTGTTCTTTAAATTCTCCATGAGCTTATCGAAAGCTTCCTCAACCTGTAGAAGAATTTCCCGTCTTTCTTTCTTTGAAAATTCATCCGCGATAGGAGATATTACGACAGAATCAGTGGAGTACAGCTTCTTCAGTAGGAGGTAGGCATTCCTAATTTCCAACACGGATGCATCCGGGGAAATTTCGAGAACATCAAAATACCTTTTGAGTGTTTTATCCGCCATGGCTAACTTCTTGACACCTTCATTTCTCTTTCATGAAGAAGGTTCTCAGTAAACACGCCTATTTCTTTAGCCACCCGCGAGAGTGAATAATTCAACATCAGCGGCCGCCTCTCCCGAATGGACCTCCAGACGGCATCGTCATACTCGATATAACCGGCGAACTGGGCATTTATCCCCAAATATTTATTAAAGATGCTCTTCATGGAGGACCCGATAAGGATATCCTGGCTGCTTCTTATTTTATTCAACACCAGGTAAATCTTGAAATCAGATAATTCTTTATCCAGGATATCCCCTAAATGCGAAAAGCTCTCTTTAAGGCTGTCGATGAGTTCTTTCAAACTCTTTATTTTGTATCTTTCTCTCTGTTCCCACATGTGCTCAACGACCTCTTTGAAGCCGTAGGCTTTCAAGGACATCTTTATTTTTCTGTACAATGCATTCTTAACAAAATGGTACATATTCTCGATAGCGATTATCTCTGGTTCGAGAACAGCGATCTTCTTGTCAGCCATCAGGAAAGTGTCAAGGGTGTTATTATGACTCCCCCCTCCCAAATCAATGAGGATGTACTGCCTCCTCAGTTTCATTATATGTCTGAACAGCTTGAGCTTTTGAGTGAATTTTATGCTGTCGGATGCAAGAGAGTGGACATCGCCTGTTATCAGAGACAAATTGTCCACACTGGTATTCACAGCCAGTCTAGAGAGTGGAATGCCCATCTCAAAAAAGTTTGTCAGGGATTTTCGAGGCCGGTTTATACCAAGAAAAGAATGAAGGTTGGCTCCTCCGATATCCACATCTATCAACAAGACTCTTTTTCCATTTTTTGCCAGATATATGCCCATGCTGCTGGTCAGAAAAGTCTTACCGGTGCCACCCTTGCCGCCACCGATCGCCCAAATTTTCCCTTCCTCTTCTTCTCTCAATTCATCCACTTTTAAGGAAAAAATTCTGTATGTTCCTCTAAACAATATAATAATTTGAAGTCGCACGTCAACCTTTCGAATCGAATCATTGCAATTTGATTTTTTTTATGCTATACATCGTTTTAAAATTTTTAAGGTAGTACTCCCATGACATTACTCAATCTGATTCCATTCTCATTTATCCTCGGTTTCCTTGGATTCTTCCTGGCTATTCTTCTGTATTTTATGATTAAACGCTACCCGAAGGGAACCGAACTGATGAATGAAATCGCTGAAGCGGTTCATTCTGGAGCAATGACCTTTCTGAGAAGAGAATACAGCTATATTTCGATTTTCGTTGTCGTGCTATTTGTAGTCCTGTGGAAACTATTCTCAATCTACACGAGTCTGGCTTTTTTGACTGGAGCCACATGCTCATTACTCGCCGGCTTCGTCGGGATGAAAGCCTCCACACGGTCGGCTGTCCGGGCGACTCAGGGGGCAATAACAGGCGGAACCCCCAGAGCACTGTCCATTGCCTTCCAGGGAGGAGCTGTGATGGGAATTTCTGTGGCTGCTCTCGGATTGGCCGGAATCGGCATTTTTTATTTCTTCACAAAAGACACTATGATCATCAACGGTTTTGCAATGGGAGCCAGTTCTGTCGCTTTTTTCGCCCGCGTGGGAGGGGGAATTTACACCAAAAGCGCGGATGTCGGCGCAGACCTTGTCGGGAAAATCGAGGCTGGAATTCCTGAAGATGATCCCCGCAATCCTGGAGTCATCGCGGATAACGTCGGAGATAACGTGGGGGACACAGCCGGGATGGGAGCCGACCTCTTCGAATCCTACGTGGGGTCTGTTATCGCCTCGATCGCCATAGGCTCCACACTTACTCCTGCAATTCATTATATGTCTCTTCCACTGTTATTGATCGCCATTGGCCTGGTCAGCTCGATCATCGGCGTCTTCTCGATAAACATCCTCAAAAATATCAGCCCTCAGTCTGCTCTCAGGAACACATACTATATCAGCGGCATCCTGTTCTTAGGAGGGTCTTTCTTTGCGGTTAAAGCCATCCTTGGAGATCTGAATGTCTTTTGGGCCGTGTTGAGCGGGATGCTTTCCGGTGTATTAATCGGACTGGAAAGTGAATATTTCACATCGGGCCCTCCGATCAAAACGATCGCCAGGTCAGCCCAAATGGGAAGCGCTCCGACCATTATTACCGGCCTCGCTATCGGCTTTCAGAGCACGATCCTTCCCCTCCTCACCATTGCCGGCACAATTTTTATTTCTTACAAACTGGCCGGACTCTACGGCATCGCTCTCTCTGCGGTAGGAATGCTGGCCACTATCGGGATTGTCATGTCTACGGATTCCTATGGACCCATCGCAGACAATGCCGGAGGAATAGCGGAAATGTCCAAGGCCGGCCCGAACATCAGGAAAATTACAGACAAGTTGGATTCATTAGGGAATACCACTGCTGCCATCGGCAAAGGATTCGCGATAGGCTCGGCCGCACTGACAGCCCTGGCACTTTTTTCCGCCTATCAGAACTCCATGAATACACTCTTGACAAATGCGGGAAAGGAACTGCTTAAAATCAGCCTGACCAACGTCGAGACAGTCATAGGACTTCTGATCGGCGCTCTGATGCCTTTTGCCATCGCTTCTCTGACCATAAAGGCTGTTGGAAAAAACGCCAACAAAATGGTCGTGGAGATAAGAAGGCAGTTCAAAGAGATCAAGGGTTTGATGGAAGGCAAAGCCAAACCTGATTCTGACCGTTGCATCGACATCGTGACGCGCGGCGCATTGGCGGAAATGGTTCTTCCCGGACTATTAGCTGTGATTGTTCCGCTTCTCGTCGGTTTCTTCATTGGGCCTGAATCCCTGGGCGGATTTCTGGCAGGTGCGACAGCGACTGGAGTTCTGATGGGAATCTTCATGGCGAATGCCGGAGCGTCCTGGGACAATGCGAAAAAATGGATCGAGGAAGGAAACCTGGGAGGCAAGGGAACAGAAGTCCATGCGGCCTCTGTGATCGGCGATATTGTCGGAGACCCCTTGAAAGACACATCTGGTCCATCCATGAATATACTGATAAAACTCATGGCTGTAGTGAGCCTTGTTTTCGCCCCTCTGATCATGTAGGGGTCATGCTTTGATAATATTAATATAATCGGGATTAAAACTTGTCAGAGTCGACGACAAGTGACCGTCATCAAGCTCCGAATCCAGAAAAACCTCTCCCTCATTTTCTCATTATCAAAGTTATCAAAGCCTGACCCCATATGACCCCATATAATTGATATTCTTATCCATTTCAGTTATAATTCTCGCCTCTTTTGTTTCCCTGAAAGGACAATTTGAGGCTCAAAGATGAAGGTTAACGTCTGGAACACAATTCTCCAACTCAGCAAGGAGAGAGGAGTTGAGACAGATGTCATCGTCAGTGCCATAGAAGAATCTCTCCGGGTTGCATCCTCCAAGCACTTCACCAACGGTGAAAAAGTGAATATTTTTTTTCGACCTGAAAAAGGGGAATTAAGAGTGTATACATTGAAAGAGGTTGCCAAAACACCCAAGGATCCAGCCACAGAGATCTCGTTGAATGAGGCTAAGAAAATCGATGCCGAGGCCGCTATCGGAAAGGAAATTGAAGTTGACCTCTCTGCAGATACTTTGGGCCGAATCGCGGCCCAGGCGGCCAAAAAGGTCATCTTTCAAAAGGTTAGGGATGCCGAGCAAGAAAAAATCTATGAATCCTTTGCTCCCCGGTTAGGAGAAATAGTCACCGGAGTTTTGAGACGGTTTGAGTCGAACATGAACATGATTCTTGAAGTGAACAAGACCGATGTCTTATTCCCTTATCTCGAAAAGTTAAAGGACGAAGAATTTGCAAGGGGTGATAGGGTGAAAGCGGTGGTCATCCAGGTGCGAAAGGATAATAAGGGCCCACAGGTTGTCGTCTCCAGGGCCAACCCGAAATTCCTGGCGAAACTTCTGGAATTGGAAACACCGGAAATCGCAAACGGGGATGTTGAAATAAAAGAAATCGTCCGCCAACCTGGAGAGAGAGCAAAAGTTGCCGTTCTCACAACAGATAAGGATATCGACGCAGTGGGTGCCTGCATAGGTGTGAAGGGAAACAGGATCAGCGCTATCAGCAAAGAATTGGCAGGAGAAAAAATCGACATTATCGAATGGGCAGACAATCCTTTAATTTATGCCAAAGCAGCCTTGAGTCCGGCAAAAGCCGATAAAGTCATAATTCTTAGCAAGAACGAAAAAATCCTACAAGCCATTGTTTCCAAGGACCAGCTTTCTCTTGCGATAGGCAAAAAAGGGACCAACGTTAGGCTGGCCTCGAGGCTTATTGGCTGGAAAATAGAGATTAAGGAAGAATAGGGTTGAACGCATTAAACCTGGAGATACAGTAAATCATGGAAGCAAAAGAAAAGAAAAAAAAGGAAGAACCGAAGACCAAGACTTCGAAAAGCACTTCAAAAAAAATCACGCTTAGAGAAGGCGGGACTTTAAAAGAACTCTCTGAGAAAACAGAGATCAAATTCAAAGATCTCCTCGAAACGCTCAGGCCAAAAAGGCATTCAATCAGCGTCAATGATATGGTTGATGAATCTCTGGCAGAGTTGATATCTAAAGAATTCAAACTCAATTTGGAAATAGTCTCGATCGAGAAAGAAATTCGGACTCAGGCCGAAAGCCACCCAAAAGAAATGATATTGAGACATCCCGTGGTCACCATAATGGGCCACGTGGACCATGGAAAAACAACTCTTCTGGATGCAATAAGAGAATCCAATTTGGTCGGAAAAGAGTCTGGCGGCATCACTCAGCATATCGGCGCCTACAGAATTTTCCATGCGAACCGCCCGATAACATTCATCGATACTCCTGGCCATGAGGCTTTCACCCAGCTAAGGGCCAGGGGGGCCAAATTGACTGACATCGTGGTCCTGGTGGTTGCTGCAGATGACGGAGTTATGCCCCAAACTGTGGAGGCCATCCATCATGCTAAAGATGCTAACGTGCCGATAATAGTCGTGATAAACAAAATCGATAAAAAGAATGCAGATATAGATAAAGCCAAACAACAACTGTCGAAAGAAGGACTTCTTGTTGAGGACTGGGGTGGTAAAACCATCAGCGTTGAGGTCTCGGCCAAGGAAAAAACAAATCTGGATGAGCTCCTGGAAATGATCCTTCTTTTAGGGGATGTGATCGAAATCAAGGCCAATCCCAAGGTTCAGGCTCAAGGAATTGTGCTGGAAGCGGGTCTGGACGCCAAAAAAGGTGCCGTGGCGACTGTCATCATGCAACACGGGATTCTCTCACAAAGGGAGGCGTTCATCTGCGGAACCTGTTATGGTAAAGCCAGAGCTCTGTTTGATGAAAAAGGCAAGCCCCTAAAAAAAGCAGAACCTTCGATGCCCGTAGAGGTTCTTGGTTTCTCCGATGTCCCTGTGGCCGGAGATTACTTCCAGGTGGTCTCTGATCTGGAAACAGCTAAACAGATTGCGCAATACCGCCTCTCACAGGTAAAGAAAACAGAGGCGCCCCGGCCTGAGCATCTCACATTGGACGAGCTTTTTAAAAAAATGGAAGAGGGCGAGATCAAAGAGCTTCCTCTCATCATGAAAACCGATGTTCACGGTTCTGTTGAAGTGCTCTCAGACATACTTCCGAACCTCAGCACAGACCAAATCAAGATAAAGATCGTTCATTCGGCAACAGGAAAGATTACCGAGTCAGATGTTCATCTCGCGACTGCCTCCAACGCCATAATAATCGGGTATAACATTAAACCTGACCAGAAAATTCTGGATTTGGCTAAGAAAGAAAGTGTTGAAATCAGAATTTATAAAGTCATTTATGAACTCACCAAGGATATAAAGAAAGCTGTGGCCGGAATGTTGGAACCCATACTCAAAGAAACTCACCTCGGTAATGCCGAGGTCAGAAGGATCTTTAGTATTTCACGGATCGGAGTTATTGCGGGTTGTTACGTTACAGATGGAATAATCACTCGGAATGCAGAGGCCAGAGTATTAAGAGCAGACGAGGAAGTCTACAAGGGACGTATATCTTCTCTGAAACATCTCAAAGAGAATGTCACAGAAGTTAAAAAAGACTATGAATGCGGTATCCGTCTTGATAAATTCAAAGAATTCCAAGAAGGAGATATTATAGAAGCTTTTGTAATTGAAAAGGAAATTCCAAAATAGAGTCTGATTCTCATTTTCTCGATGGTCATTGGATTTTTATCTATAGAAATTTATCTCCCCTATTCGCACTCATTGAAGGAAAAACGAAAAAGACTATCCGGACTTAAGAGCCTCCTGACAAGAAAACACAACGTTGCCTTTTCAGAGCTTGAATATCAGAACAAATGGCAGAGGACTAAAATCGGAGTGGTGACTCTCAACAGTCAAAAACGACCCGTAGAAAGCCTGTTCAACAAAATCATAGATGATATCGAAAAAAGTGTAGATGGCCAGATCATTGACTATAAAATTCATTACTTATAAAAAACTCGTAAGCCAAGGATCAATAACAAGACTTCAGCTTTCAGTCCTCTTTCATAAGAGAATAGAAGAATGAACACATCCCGTCGCCAAAAAAGAGTCGCCAGCCTGATAAAAGAAGAAGTGAGCCGCTTGCTGATCGAAGAGGTCCAGGATTCTTTTTCGGGCCTAATCACCTTGACAAAGGTGGATATGACTGCTGACCTGAGAACAGCTCACATATATCTAAGCATCTATGGTACTGAGCAAAAAGATGCGATATTCGCATTCCTGGATAAAAAAAAGGGATTCCTGAGAAAATCTGTTGCCTCTAAAGTCAAATTAAAGTATAATCCCATGCTAATTTTTTCTATAGATCCGAGTCCTGAATACCAAATGAAGATCGACAGGCTATTGGAAGAAATAAAAAAAAATGAAAAATGACCCTGCAAACCTGATTTGCCAAAAAATTCTCGAGAGTCAGCGCATCGTTGTGACTTCTCATCTGAGACCAGACGGAGACTCTATCTGCACTGGACTTGCATTGGCTTTTATCGGGGAACTCCTGGGAAAAGAAGTCGAGATCATCAACAGGGACAAAACTCCCTTTCCTCTGAATAACATCCCGGATATTGAAAAAATCCAGATCGGGCAAATTCCCGCTCAAGGTTTTGATCTGGTCATCCTTCTTGAATGTGCGAATGTATCTCGTTCAGGGCAGGAAAACTTGAATAATTATTTCAAAATTAACATCGACCACCACCACTCTAACGATTATTATGCAGACATAAACTGGGTGGATCCTGAAGCGTCCGCAGTCGCAGAAATGATCTACACCCTGGGAGAAAAACTCAATATACAATTCACCCCCCAGATCGCAAATCATCTGTACTGTGCGATCGTCTCAGATACCGGATCTTTTCAGTTCTCGAACACCAACTCCAGAAGTTTTGAGGTCTGCCATGAACTCATCGATCATGGCGCCAGATCAATCCAGATCGCTGAACTCCTATTCAATAACAATTCCCCTGAAAAAATTAAGCTTCTCGGTCATGTCCTCTCAACGCTGCAGATGAACAAAAAAGGGAACATCGCTACCATCACCATGTTTAATGAGCACTTAGACTCTCTTCACCTCAAAGAAGTCGACACGGAAGACATCATTACTTTAGCCCGCTCGATTAAAGGCGTGCAAATGGTTCTGTTTTTCAAAGAGATCGAGAAGGATACTTTCAGGGTAAGTCTCAGGTCAAAAGGAAAGATGAATGCGGCATATGTCGCAGAAAATTTTGGTGGAGGTGGACACCTTCATGCTGCGGGTTTTACCGTTACCGGTGAATACACAAAACTTCTGAAGGAGATACCTGAGACAGTCGCCCAGCTTCTCAAAAAACATCCAAAAAAGATACCAGACAAACATAAAGACATCGACTCCTATTGAATCATGGACGGGCTTATCCTCGTCAATAAACCCCAAGGCATCACGTCTCACGATGTGGTCGTCAAAATCCGGAGCATACTGGGAAAACAAAAAGTCGGACATTACGGAACCTTAGATCCCCTAGCCAAAGGGCTCGTGGTTATCGCTGTCGGAAAAACGACAAGGCTTTTCCCGTTTTATTCCAAAAAGAATAAAGCCTACACCGGTCGAATAAGGCTTGGATTTTCTACTGACACGTATGATTCCACCGGAAAACCCACATCTCCAGAAAACGAGGAATTCCCGCAAAAGGCCGCTCTTCTGAAAGCAATGAAAAAATTTGTTGGAGAGATCGAGCAGGTATCCCCAGCCTATTCTGCAAAAAAATACAAAGGAAAACCACTCTACGAACTAGTCAGGGGAAAAAAAGAATTTGAGCTGAAATCGAGCCGGATCTTCATACATTATTTCGACCTAATAAAATTCACACCACCTGAACTCGAATTCAAGGTGAAATGTTCCTCCGGAACCTATATTCGATCTCTTGCTCACGATTTGGGCCAGCACCTGGGATGCGGAGCCCACCTTTCTGAACTCACTCGGAATGCGGTCGGAAATTACTCCCTGGACAAAAGTCTTGACTTAGAGACAATCAGGCAACTGAACGAAGAAGGCAAAATCGAGAAATTTCTGATCCCTCTCGAATTCCTCCTCCCCGAATTCCCCAAGATCGTTCTCAACGAGAGAGGCTCGGTCCTGGCAAAAAACGGAAATAGAGTCACACTTGAAGGCATCCTGAAAATCCTTCCTGATGCTTCTCCCACGAAAGATGCGTTTGCAAAAAAAGAAAATTTATTCAGACTGTTCAGCCTTGAGGGAAAATTTCTCGCAGTCGCGAAAAGCACTCCGGATAAAAAAGAGTTCCATCCGTTCCTGGTGATTGATTCAAGCCCTTGATGCCCTGTCCCGTATAATCCTCATATTTGTTATCCATATCATTTGAATCATGGCACTCGGGAGAGTTTTCTGTTTAACGATTCATCGAAATCAGGTACTTTAATCATCATGAACATCGGTGGTTACCCAGCGAAGAAAACCTGAAAAAAATCCATTTTTCTCAAATTCAGGATTTTTTTAGAATTTCCAGGAAACGCACGCAAAAAACGTCCAACTTGTTAATAATTCTGTATATATCTTCAATCAATCCTTGAATTTTCATAGAAGTTATTGTATTTTATACGGGAAATGAGGCTGAATAAAAATCAAATAGAGCATCTGGCTTTTATAGCCGTGAGAAATCTGATTAAAGAAGAAAAGATCATTGCGGATAATAAGAATAAACTCATCGAGCAGATCGTAGAACTCGTCACAGAAGAATTCCAAAAGGAAGATAAGTTAGACCAGGAAGTGCGGGAAATCCTCAGCAAACACATGGAAAAAATCCGCAACGAGAATATTGAATACCAGACGTTGTTCAGGATGATCAAGACAAAATTGGCAAAAGAAAGGAATATAGTGCTGTGACATTAAGGTTGTCCAGGGAAAAAATTAACTATTTATCTCGCCTCATACTTGATTCTCTCTTCGAAAACGATCAGGTCGAATTCCTGGATGACTCAAACGAGATCAGGCTTGTTATAGTGAAAAGTATCGAAGAAGAGATATCTCTTTACAATGTCATAGATAAGAAGGCTATAGAAAAAATTCAATCTCAGAAGAAGTCCATTGAAGAAGGAAGCAGAGAGTGGGAGATTTTGTACCGGAAATACTACAATGAGGAAATCCAGAAACTCGGAAAACTTGTCGAATAGAATCGCTTCAACTCAAGGGGGAAAAAATTTCATCGAATTTGAGGAAAGAGTTCGCTATTCTGAGATTGACAAGATGGGTGTGGCTCACAACAAGAATTATTTCGAGTGGTTCGAGATCGGGCGGACGGAATACTGCCGCCAGAAAAAAATCCCTTATAAAAGCATTGAAGATGAAGGTTATTATTTAGTCGTGGTCGAGGCATTCTGCAAGTACAAGAGGCCGCTGAGATACGACGAAACATTCCTCATACGCGTGTTTTTAAAGGAGATTTCTCCGAAAAAAGCGGTTTTTTCCTATGAATTGGTGACCAAAAAGGAGAAAAAACTGAT
>SOIA01000052.1 GCA_004378665.1 Candidatus Aminicenantota bacterium | reverse complement strand
GATGGCTGGTTCCCCGAACAGAAGCTCTCGATGGAAAAAGCCATCGAGCTGTATACACTGGGTTCAGCTTATGCCGAGTTCATGGAAGACTGCAAAGGCATGATCAAAAAAGGTTATCTGGCCGATATGGTGATCTTCAACAACGACCTGATGACCATTCCCCATGATCAGATCATGTCCTCGAAAGTCGATTACACGATCGTCGGTGGTAAAGTGGTCTACAAAGGAGAAGGAGGGGACCAGCCTTAGAAAGTGTTGGTTTTTTGACGAGTCACTCCCCTACTCTGGGCAGAGTTACACTCCACTTTGAACGATGAAATTTGAACACTCTTTCTGAAACCAGAACTGTCTCCGTTTCTAAAATCAGAATTGTCTCCGTCGTTCAATCTGTTAACCTATCTACAAACCCTGCTTGTTGTTGGTGTACTTTGTGATAATCAGGTAGCGGAGATCACGGTACATCTTGACGATTTTCTCCATGTTTTCGCGTGTGTATTCGGTCAGAAATTTCTTCGCCTGCTTTGGATTCTTCTTGTACAATTCGAGAGCCTTGGCATCGATAGATGATTGGTCCTTGAAAAAGCTCCCTTCCAGTGGATCGCGGGCAGCACGCAGATCCTTGATGGCTTCCTGCCATTTTAAATAAAGGAGATTGTCCACAAAATCGATTGCCCACCGGGCCGAATCCTCGTTGAATTTGTCCGGGTCGTATGTTTTGTACAAAGGTGAGATCTTCTGGACACCGGCGTAAATCGGCGCATAAGTGCTGACATGCTGGTTATCCAGGTAGAACCAGTACACCCCTCCTATCGGAGCCGGCAGCCAACCTCTGAGCTGGGCGACCATTCCGTATCCTCCTCTGGAGACCATCCGGCGCCAGGTGATATCCAGCAGTTCTCTCATGTCCTTTGTCGGGAACGGAGTGGTCAGAGGGCTGAGTTTCATTCCTCCTTTTCCGTCCGGAACCATCCAGTCTGTGTCCGCGGTCATATCATAGATCGTCCCTTCGAAGACCGAGCGCTGGAAGGCGATCACATCCTGGACAGAGAGCTTCTTTTCCGGCTTAACGGAAAAGGGATAATACGACAGCGGCTCAAGGTACTGGTGGTAGGCGTTATATCCGCTGAAAGGCGAGATCAACTTTTTATTGGGCCATTCCCTGTAATTCGGAGCAAACTTGCTGAAGAAAAGCCAGAATCGGTTCAGGGCCCATTCTCGGGGTAGCGGCGAGTAGGCCTCCTGCCAGATGAAAGGCTTCCCGCTTTTGGGATCATACCAGCCGTGTTCTACGGCCACCTCCATGTAATTCTCCGAAGCCATGAACTCATCGGGTTTAGTGAGGTCGATCTCCTTGATGATGCTCCAGTTGGGAACGATGGTGATATGGTCATCAGGCACTCTCTGGGCGGCCCAGATGGCACCCGGTTTCCCGCTCTCCGGGTCCCAGTCAGGACCGACACTGAAGACTTCAAGCACCCAGGCTTCTTCCGGGTCTGCGATGCACAGAGCTTCGGATTCAGGCCCGCAGGAGGGAAGGAATCCGTACTTTTCGACAAGAGATGTTATCAGTTTAATCGCTTCCCTTGCTGTTTTGCATCTCTGGAGAGCGAACAACTGAGCCTGTTCGATGGTCATGATCTGCTTGCCCCACCCGTAATCGACTTTCAGCTCGTCTCTCTGGCTGAGAGTGCTTTCTCCGATGGCCAGTTGATGCTCGTTCATCTGGGGATAACCGGTGTGAAAATAGGCATATGTTTTCTCCACCTGAGGGATATACCCGATGACCTTGCCGTATTCGTGCAGAGGCTTTCTCACATCCTGGAGGCCGTAATAGACCGGGGCTTTGGTGCCTTTTTTAAAAGTCTGGGCTGGAACCACGTGGACGCGGCACTCCGGACAGCATCCAGTATGGGAAGTGATCACTGAGCCGTCCACAGAGGCATCCTTGCCGACGATGATATCCGTGCAGGAATCCGCAGGAAAATACATCTCTCCGCTCTTTTCAGAGCCTGAAATGGCTAAAAAAAACAAAGCAAGAATCATTACTCCAAAAATAATGAGCGTTTTCACGATTTTCATTGGATCTTCCTCCTTATGATGTTTTC
>SOIA01000182.1 GCA_004378665.1 Candidatus Aminicenantota bacterium | reverse complement strand
AAGGACGCTGTTGACGCCCTGATGAAATACCCCTGGAAAGGGAATGTCCGGGAGTTGAAGAATGTGGTCGAGAGATTGATTATCATGACAGAAGCGGATACAATTGAAAAAAAGGATTTGCCCGAACAGATAAGAGGAGAGATTCACATATTCCTCCCTGGAGCCACTGGAGTCAAGACGTTGAAGGAATTCAGGGAGCAGGCGGAAAAAGATTTCATCCTGGCCAAGCTGAAGGAGAATGACTGGAATATCTCTCAGACGGCCAGAGAGATCGATACTCCGCGGAGTAATCTTTACAAGAAGTTAGAGCATTACGGCATAAAAATAGAGGCTGGAGTAGGCGAGGCGGTTGCTCCTTCTTCTCAAAAGAAGTAAGGGGAGGAAAGTCCGAACTCCAAAGGGCAGGATGGTCGCTAACAGCGACTCCGAGCGATCGGAGGAAAGTGCCACAGAAAACACACCGCCTCAGAAGATGAGTGTTTCACTCTTCTTGTGAGGTAAGGGTGAAAAGGTGAGGTAAGAGCTCACCGTCCTGATGGTGACATCAGGAGCTTGGTAAACCCCATCCGGAGAAAGACCAAATTGGCCCATTCAGAGGCGGCCCGTCTCATGGGGCGGGTAGGTCGCTCATCCCCTTGAGCAATCAAGAGGTTAGATAAATAACCGCCCCCGCCGGGACTCCGGCGGGAACAGAATTCGGCTTACGTCCTGCTCCAGCCTTCTTTTCTATGGTTCTATGGGGACGTTCCCCAAGGTACCATCTCTCGAAAATCAATACTATCTGTCTATTGTGTCTATAAAGGCGTTTTCCATCCTGCCATCCCTCTGATACCAATAATACCTGAATACGAATGGATATGTTTTCTGCGCAGCTGGCAAAGAAAGGATTTGATTCTATGAGGTGGTACCTTGGGGAACGTCCCCATCTAGACCATCTAGAGCAGGCTGACGGCCTGGTTGATGAGAACGAGGATGTTCCGTGGATACAGGCCCAGTTGAAGCACTCCGTAGAGGCAGAGGAAAAGCACAAGAAATAGAGCCGGGTTTTCCACGACGATGTCGACTTCGCGGGAAGGCTCACGCATGTACATGTGAACGATAATTCTCAAATAGTAATACACAGAGATGAGGCTGGCCAGGACTCCGATGATCACCAGCGGCACAAGCCCCTGCCTGACAGCGGAAGAGAAAACGTAAAACTTCGCCAGGAAGCCTCCGGTGGGCGGGAAACCGGCAAGGGAGAGGAGGAAGATGGATAAAGTGACTCCGATCCACGGATATTTGAACCCGATACCTGAGTAATCCTCGAGTTCGAGATACTCCTTGTCTTTTTTGCTCAGGGCGATAACAGCGGCAAAAGCTCCCATATTCATGAAGAGATAGACAGTCAGGTAGAAAACCAGACTCGAGTTGTCCTGGGCCAGAAGGGCCACGAGCAGGTATCCCGCATGGGCGATGCTGGAGTAAGCCAGGATTCTCTTCACGTTCGTCTGGCGCAGCGCCACGAGGTTTCCGACGACCATGGTCAAAACGCTAATGCCCCATAGAAGCCAGAAGATGGCTTGAGAGTCGAAGGCGGTTTTCCAGAAGGGGTAGAATATACGGAGAAAAATGGCAAAGCAGGCGGCTTTGGGAACCACGGAAAAGAAGGCCGTGATCGGAGTCGGTGCACCCTGGTAGACGTCAGGAGTCCACATATGGAAAGGCACCAGTGCGATCTTGAAGCCAAAGCCGATGACGATCAAGCCCAAACCGATAAGGGCCATCAAGCTCAGGTCAGCTTCCGTGTTGAAGTATCGGATAATCGTAGGAATGCCTGTAGAATGAGACGCCCCGTAGAGGAGCGCCAATCCGAAAAGCAGAAAAGCGGTGGCGAAACTTCCCAATAGGAAATATTTGATGGCTGCTTCCGAAGACAGTTCATCCTTTCTCTTCAATCCGGTCAGAGCATAACTGGAGATGGACAGGACTTCCAATCCCAGGATGATGACCAACAAATCAGGAGACGAGACCATGATTATCGCACCTGAGACGGCAAGGAGAAGAAGAGCATAGAACTCGCCGTAGTTCACATCCTGAAGGGAGATGTATTTCATCGAGAGAAGAACGACAAAGCCCGTGGAGAGGAGGAGTATGAATGTGAAAAAGAGGGCAAACTGATCCAGGAGGAGATTCCCGTCGAAATAGTAGTAGGCTTTGTTCCAGAACTGGATGCACACGAACGCGCAGATCACGAGGAAGACGAGAGAGATGTAGGCCAAATAGTCTCTATTCTCTCTCTTCAGGAAGACTTCAAGGATCAAGACTGCAAGGGCGATGAACACGATGATCAAAAGAGGAAACAGGGCAAAAAAGCTGTTCATCTTGTTTGTTCTTCCTTTTCCTTATTTTTTTCTTCCAGAGCATGATCGTCGATTTTGACCAGCAGATCCTCCCCCTTTTGCGTTTGAGATATTGTGGCTTTTTTTGTGTTGACCATGTTGAGAAGATGGGTCACTGAGCTGTCCATTTTCCTCAGAAACATATTGGGGAAGATTCCCATCCAGAACATCATGATGACAATGGGCACAAGATAAGCGATCTCTCTTTTATTGAGATCCTTAAAAGACTGGACTTTATCATTGGTGATCGGTCCGTGCATCACTCTCTGGAACATCCAGAAGAGGTAACCAGCGGCCAGGATGACTGTCGTCACAGCGAGAATCGCGAAGATTTTATTGGCCTTGAAGATCCCGAAGATGCACAGCACCTCTCCGATAAACCCGTTGAGTCCGGGCAGGCCCACAGATGAGAGCATGAAGATGAGGAAAAAGGCGGCAAAAACAGGCATCTTCTTGCTGACTCCACCGTAGTCTTTGATCAGGCGGGTGTGCGACCTCTCATACAGGATGCCCACGGCCAAAAACAGGGCACCGGTGCTCAATCCATGGTTGAGCATCTGGTAGATGGCTCCTTCCATCGCTTCGGTATTTAGAGAAAAGATAGCCAGCATGATCAGTCCCATGTGGCTGACACTCGAGTAGGCGACAAGAGACTTCACGTCCTTTTGAATCAGGGCCATCATCCCTCCGTAGATGATTCCTATCAGGCTGAGCACAGCGAGAAAAGGAAGGAATTTGATCACCGCGCTCGGAAAAAGAGGCAGGGCAAAACGGAGGAAACCGTAAGCTCCCATCTTCAAGAGAACGGCGGCCAGGATGACAGAGCCAGCCGTCGGGGCTTCCACGTGAGCATCCGGAAGCCATGTGTGGAAGGGGAACATCGGCACTTTTATGGCAAAAGCCAGTGCAAAGGCTAAAAAGAGCCAGATTTGAATGCCGGGACTCAGCGACATGTTGTAAAAATCAAACAGGTTGAGAGAATACGTGCCGGTCGCCTTGTAATACGCTGAGTAGAGGTAGAAAATGGCCACCAACATCAACAGGCTTCCCACCATCGTGAACAGGACATATTTGATCGTGGCGTAGATCTTGCGGTGTCCTCCCCATACGCCGATAAGGAAGTACATCGGGATCAGCATCGCTTCCCAGAATACATAGAAGAGAAACAGGTTGAGCGCGACAAACACGCCGATGATTCCTGTTTCGAGCATCAGCATGAAGATCAGGTATTCCTTGGTTCTTTTTTTGATGTATGTCCAGGAGGAGAGGATGGTGATGGGCATCAGGAAAGTGGTCAGCAGCACGAGGAAAAGGCTTATCCCATCGATCCCCATATGATATTTGATGCCGTAGCCGAGCCAGACACTTTTCTCCACGAACTGTGGATCAGAAGTCGAGGAGTTGAAGTTGAAATAGAGGAAGAGGGAGATGATAAATGTCAGGAGAGTTATACCCAGAGCGATGTACCGGAGATGGTTTTCTTTCTTCTTGTTGATGAAGATCAGCAGAATGGCTCCTGCCAGCGGGAGAAACGTGACGACACTCAGTATTGGAAAGTTCATTTTAGAAAATTATTAAATAGCCGATGAAGATGATGACTCCTAATAAAAAGATCAAAGCGTAGTCTTTGATCAAACCGCTCTGGAAATAGCTCAGGATTTTTCCAGAGAAACCGGTGACTTTCGCTGTTCCGTTGACAGCGCCGTCGATGACTTTCAAGTCAAAATGGTCGTATATTTTTTCCGAGCCTCTGACAGTCGGATTCACAAAGGCTGCGTTATAGATTTCGTCGATATAGTATTTGTTATAGAGAAGTTTGTAGATACGCGGGAACCGCTCTCTGATCCTCTCCGGGATTCTCGGAGCCTTGATGTAGAAGAACCAGGCAATGATGATTCCCAGCAATGCCACTCCGACCGAAATGCCGATCAAAATCCATTCCAGATCGTGGCTGATGTGCGTCTCATGGCCGCCTCTCAGCACAGGTTCCAGAAAATGTCCGAAAAAGTTGAGTTTTTTTCCAAGAACAACAGGCAGCCCCACAAAGCCCGCGATTATCGAGAAGAAGGCAAGGATGACCAGAGGAATGGTCATGACCGGGGGAGATTCATGGATGTGTTCCTTGACTTTAGGATCGAGCCGTTCCTGCCCGTGGAAGGTCAGGAAGATGAGGCGGAACATGTAGAAGGCTGTCAATACGGCACCCAGGATTCCCAGGCCCCAGACGAAATAATACCCGTTGGCGTAGGCTGCGGTGAGGATGGCGTCCTTCGAAAAGAAACCCGAAAAAAAAGGAATACCGGCGATGGCGATCGCGCCGATGAGGAAAGTGGGGTAGGTGAGTGGAAGGTATTTCCTCAATCCTCCCATCTTTTTCATGTTCAGCTCACCGGAGAGGGCGTGCATCACGCTTCCGGCAGCCAGAAACAGGAGGCTCTTGAAGAAGGCATGGGTGTAGAGGTGGAACATTCCAGCCGCATAAGCTCCGACGCCGCATCCGATAAACATGTATCCGATTTGAGAGATAGTCGAGTATGCCAGAACTCTCTTGATGTCGTTCTGGGTGAGGGCCATGGTGGCAGCATAGACAGCAGTGACGGCACCCACGATGGCGACGATTTGAGCGGCTGTTCCGGATAGCGCGTACAGGAGGTTCATCCTGGCGACCATGTAGACTCCGGCCGTGACCATTGTCGCGGCATGGATCAGAGCGCTGACAGGCGTCGGACCCTCCATGGCGTCGGGAAGCCAGATATACAGCGGAATCTGGGCGGATTTTCCTGTCGCCCCCACAAACAGAAGAATGGCGATCAAAGTGGCCAGTCCCTGAGTGATGGCTCCTCCTCCGATGGCAGCGTTGATCGCTGTGAATTCGCCGCTTCCGATATAGATAAAGATGAACATGATTCCGAGGAGAAATCCGGCGTCGCCGATCCGGTTAACGATAAAGGCCTTTTTGCCCGCACTGGCTGCTGAATGTTTTTCAAACCAGAATCCGATCAGCAGGTAAGAGCACAGGCCCACGCCCTCCCAGCCGACAAACATCAGGACAACGTTAGAGGCCATAACGAGTAACAACATGGCAAACATGAAGAGATTGAGATAGGTGAAATAGCGGGTGTAGCCCTCATCCTTCGCCATGTATCCGACTGAATAGATGTGGATGATGAATCCGACTCCGCTCACGACCATTGCCATGACCGCGGATAACGGGTCGAGCTGAAGGGAAAGGTTGACGTTGAAGCTCCCCGAACTGATCCATGAGAAGAGGTTTTTCACCAAAGGATAGCTTTCATGGGAGACCTGGAGAAGACTCAGGAAGGATATGACTGAGATGACGAAAGACCCAAACACCGCCAAACATGCCTGGTAGGAGACGTATTTCTTGGGAAGCTTAGTCCCAAACAGAGCCAGGATGAGGGTGCTCAACGCGGGCACAAACGGAATGAGCCAGAAAATCTCAGTCATTTTATCCTTTCATCAATTTGATGTCTTCAGTTTTGATGGTTTTCTTTTGCCTGAGAACAAGCAGAATGATCGCCAGCCCGACAGCCGCCTCAGACGCAGCCACAGTGATGATGAAAAAGACGATCACCTGTCCGTCTATGGAATTGGCTGACCTGGCCAGAGAGAGAAAAGCCAGGTTTGTGGCGTTGAGCATGACCTCGACAGCCATGAACATCGTGAGCAGGTCCTTTTTTATAAAGAAGGCTATGACTCCCAGGACGAAGAGGATGATGCTCAGGATCAGAAAATAATTTGGAGGAATCATTCTTGTTCCTTCTTTTTCACCAAAACAATCGCTCCGACAAGAGCAGCGATGATCAGGATCGAAGTGATCTCAAACGGATAGAGATATTTCGTAAAAAGCAGCCTTCCCAGGTTGACAGGTCCTGCTTTTAGTGTCTCAGTGGAAACCGGGAGGGTGAACGCCGCTTTGAGGGCAACGGCAAGTTCGATGACGAGAACCACAGCGAGCCCGAAAGAGAGATACAGGGTCCATTTCTTTTTCTCAGGGGGAACACCTTTCTGGACGTTGATCATCATGATCACGAAGATAAAGAGCACCATGATCGCACCGGCATAGATGATGATCTGGACAACAGCGATAAAGGGGGCCTCGAGGAGTCCGAAGAGACCGCCCAAAGAGGCAAAAGCAGGGATCAAAAAAAGGGCATTGTAAGCCTGGTTTTTGGAAATAATCATCCCCAGGACTGAACCGACACACAGTGCAGCAAGCAGGAAAAAAAGAAAATAGCCCATTTTTTAAGTCTCTAATTATATTTTTTGAACAGAGTTAATGTCAAGGAAATTTTAGTGTTATATACATTTTTTATTTTTTGGGATTTTTTTGACAAAGAGAGGAGTTTTGCTATAATAGGTTCATACCGCGGGGTAGAGCAGTCTGGTAGCTCGTCGGGCTCATAACCCGGAGGTCGCCGGTTCAAATCCGGCCCCCGCTACCA
>SOIA01000056.1 GCA_004378665.1 Candidatus Aminicenantota bacterium | reverse complement strand
AATCCGCAGAAGAGGCGGTGAACGAAGCTTTGAAAGATTATTTTCCGCTGACTTCGTGAATGACCGGATTTGTTATAGGAAAGGAATATTTTCTTTATGAGATTGCCGCGCTTCGCCCGCAATTACAGAAGGGTGAAATATTTAAATAATAAAAATGCAGAATTATAAAATTATTCTCAGTTACGACGGGACAGAGTTCCACGGCTGGCAGCGTCAGCCAGACAAGAAGACGATCCAGGGTACGCTTGAAGACTCTCTGGCTAAAATCACTCAGAAAAAAATTAACGTCATCGGTGCGGGCCGGACAGATGCGGGCGTGCACGCCCGGGCGCAGGTGGCCAATTTCAAGGCCAATCTCCGCATGGATGATGATGAGCTTTTGCGGGCACTCAACTCTCTCCTCCCACAGGACATCAGAATTTCTTCTCTCGTCAGAACTGCTCCGGATTTTCATGCAAGAAAAATGGCCAGGTCAAAGATCTACAAGTACAGAATACTTCACTCTCCAAAAATCAGCCCGTTCATCGTCCGATACGTCCTTCATTGGCCTTCCGCACTGAATGTCAATCTCATGAGGAGGGCAGTTCCTCTGTTCATCCGGGAAGCAGATTTCACCGCATTCTCCTCCAACAGATTGCTCGATCCCATCAGGAAAGTCACTCGCTCCGAACTACACAAGAAAGGGGACGAAATCATCTACACGGTGGAAGCCAACGGATTCCTGCGCTACATGGTTCGGACCATAGTCGGAACACTCCTTGAGGCAGGAAAAGGCAAGTTATCGCCGGAACAGATTGAGGATCTTTTCAGGAAAAACAAAAGGTCTCTGGCCAGCCCCACCGCCCCGGCCAAAGGCTTATGCTTGATCGAAGTGAACTACTGATCCAGAAATTTGCCCATGACCAGGGCGTCTTCCGGAGGATTGTTGTAATAGTTCTCTTTTATCCCGAGAACCTCAAAATCTAATTTGTAATACATAGACCGCGCCGCTGAGTTAGAAGGCCTGACCTCCAGGGTCACGAGGCCTGCTCCCGCCTTCTTTATCTGATCCAAAACCTGACGCATGACGGCTTCAGCGACACCCATACGTCTGAAATCAGGATGAACAGCAATATTATTGATCTGTGCGCGATCCTTTAGGCACCAGAAGATGACATAGCCGATGATTTTCTCTTGAAACTTATGAACCATGACAAAAGGAAAGGATACGGGCTGGTTGTAAAGTTCTCCTCTGAAAGTCATCTCGCGCCAGGGATTCGGGTAGGAGAGGTTTTCTATCTCCACAACAGCCTGGATGTCTTCTTCTTCCATCTTTCTCAAAGAGAAGAAATCCGGCAGAATCTTGACTTTTTTAATCGCTCTCCTCCGCCTGAGATTTTCGGAAATACAGAGGTTCGAGCTTCTCGGCGCTCACACCCTTCTTCTTCCTCAGGAGCTCGTAACCCAACAGCCCTGTCTCGTAAGCTATGAATGGAGATCGGTGAGACAATCTGGCTTTATCCTTAAAATACTGGAAAATCTTTTTCCTATAAACCTGCGCTCCGCTTCCGATAAAAGAAATCACTCTGTGAGAGGGAAGGAGAGAAAAGAAACGGTCAGGAGAATACGCTCCCTGGGGAACCACTTCGAAGAGTTTATCTCCTTTCGATTCAAACAGAGCCGCATAGACCTCTCCTTTTTTCGCGTCCAAAATAGGGCAGAGGAGATGCGCCTGGGAATGTCGAAGTTTCTCAGCAAAGGCCTTTAAAGTCGAAACTCCTGCGACCGGTTTCCCGGATGCATACGAAAAAGATTTCACGGTGCTGAGCCCGATCCGGATTCCGGTGAACGAGCCGGGGCCCACGGACACCGCAAAACCATCCATGTCTTGAATATTCAATTGATTTGTCTTGAGCAGAAAATCGACCGCGGGGAGCAACCGCTCTGAATGCGTGGATGACGAATCTGTGTTGACCTCAGCGATCAGCCGTGTCTTCTCCAGAAGGGCGACAGACCCGGTGAACGTCGTGGTGTCCACTGCAAGTATGATCATCCCTCAACTCATCCCGCTGACTCTTTTCCGTAGCTGAACAGGCTGCCCGCCTGATGGATATCATACTGCACAGCACTCATCGGCTCAACAGGGAACGGAGTTTTTTTACTGATATTCGAGCCTTCGCTTGACCTTAAATCGACCTTGATCTCGTCTCCTGTCTCGAGTATCTGCTTGGCCACCAGCTCATCGAGTTCCGGGCATTTTAGAACAGGAAAGCCGGAATTGACAGCATTCCTGAAATAGATGGCACCGAAAGAAGGCGCCAGGATCAATCCCACTTTCAAGGAGATGAAGCAGTCCACAGCCTGCTGCCTGGAGGAACCCGCCCCGAAATTCCGACCGGCCACCAGGATATCTTCCGGGCGGACTTTCTGCGGAAAATCTTTCCAGCCCTCCAGATTTCCCAAAGCATGCTGTCCCATCTGAGAAATATCGGTGATATGAAGGAAGGCATTATGGTAGATCTGGTCGGTATCGATGTCCTCTATCAATCTTCCTTTCTGGTCCAGAAGGACCCAAATCTTTCCTGAAAATACTGATTCTGTCATCTCACAAATCCTCTGGGCTGACAATCTGCCCGGCGAGACATGACGCGGCCACCACGGCCGGACTGGCAAGGTATGTCTGTCCTTTTCCTTGTTTTCCGGCGAAATTCCTGTTTCCGGTGCTGACCTGGACCTCTCCTTCTCCGGTCAGGCCAACGTGGCCTTCGGCACAGCCGCTGCATCCCGGGCTGCCGATGATGGCCCCGCTCCGGAAAAGGTCTTCGAGAATGCCTCTCTCAAGGATTTCCTTGTAAACTCGCTTTGTCGCCGGGACAACTTTGAGAGTCACTCCATCTTTAATCTTCCTGCCCTTCAGTATCTGTGCAGCCTGCGCGAGGTCTTCGGTTCGTCCGTTCGTGCAGGAGCCGATAAACCCGGTATCGATCTTGACTCCCTTGAGTTCAGATATATTCCTGACGTTATCCGGCGAATACGGTGCTGCCACCTGAGGAGTAATTCCGCTGATATCTATTTCCAATTCGTCCGAATAGGCAGAATCTTCATCGGGTTGAAGAGGGGAAAACTCCGAACCCGAAAGCTCGCGCACTTCCTCTCTGAGAGAATCACTGGTCTCGGGAACGAACCCGATGATCCCGGCCATCTCGGTCACCATGCTGCAGAGAGTGATCCGGCCGGAGAGGGAGAGATCTTTCACTGCCTCTCCGTAAAACTCCACAGCCTTCAAGGCCGCTTTGTGTGTTCCCAACTTTTTCAGGACGTAGAGAGTCAGGTCCTTGGCTGTTGCAGGAAAAGCATAATCCCCTTTGACCACAATCTTGAGCGTTTCAGGAACTTCGAACCATGTTTTGCCCGTCTTAAAGGCAAACGTGATATCCACGTCTCCCATGCCCTGGCCGAAACATCCCACAGCTCCGAGGATATTCAGGTGGCTGTCTGTTCCGACGACAGTCGAAACCGCCTGCGCCAGCCCCTCCTCGATCATCACATGGGAACCGATCCCGCTGTCCACGTCAAAAACTTTTATACCCATCTTCTTCGCGAATTGACGGCAGACCTGCTGGTTGTCCGCATATTTCAACGAACAGGCCGGAACACAGAGGTCAAAAGTGAAAAAAGTCTTCTCCCTTTCTGCCAGCGGAGCATTCCCGTATTCCCGCTCGTAGTTCTTGACCACGTTCGGACCCCCAAAATCCCGGGCCGACCGAATATCAAGGTTCATCCAGACGATCTTTCCGGGCTTGACATCTTCTTTTGTGTGGTTCTGGATGATCTTTTCGATGATTGTCTGACCCATATTTTCTCTCAGTTCAGAGTTTTGAGGCCACGGCGTGGGCCACATCCAGGGCAGTTGATTTTCCGCCCAGGTCGTAGGTCCTCACTTTCCCTTCTTTTATCACCCCAGCGACCGCTTTCTCTAACCTCACGGCCATATCTTCTTCTCCCAGCCACTCGAGCATCATTTTTGTGGCCAAGAGCATCGCTGTGGAATTGACCTTGTAGAGTCCGGTGTATTTCGGGGCCGAGCCGTGCGTGGGCTCGAACACCGCGTAATCGTCCCCGATATTCCCGCTGCAGGCAAAACCCAGGCCTCCGACAAGCTGGGCGGCAAGGTCGGAGATGATATCGCCGAATAAATTCTCTGCCACCAGGACATCGTAGTCCTGGGGATTTTTCACCAGCCACATGGCCATGGCGTCCACGTTCGCCTCCCAGAACTCCACATCCGGATACTCCTTCGCCATCTTCCTGGCAATATCCAGGATGAAACCTCCGGTCTCTCTCAACACGTTGGGCTTTTCCACAAGGGTCACAGAGCGTCGTTTCTTTTTCCGCGCATACTCAAAAGCCCTCCGCAAAATTCTCGTGCAGGCCTTCTTGGTCATGATCCTCGTCGAGAAAGCGATCTCCTCAAGGGGAAGATCCTTGAATTTGGCCATCTTGGGGTGAACGAGCAGAGCCTGTCTGACCCCTTCAGGAAGCGGGTGGAATTCCACGCCCGCGTACATTCCTTCGGTGTTCTCTCTGAATATGACCAGGTCGACATCATCCCGGTAGTTGAGAGGATTCCCCGGATACGCCTTGCAGGGCCTGAGGTTCGTGTAGAGGTCGAACTCCTGCCTCAGGCGAACGATCGGGCTGAAATAACTCAGCCCTTTGTCCCTCAATGAAGGGTCGAGCTCTTTGAGGGCATCCTCTTTCGGCTTGGATGTGATCGCTCCGAACAGGCAGGCATCCGTCTCCTTGAGCATCTGAGTGGTCCGGTCCGGAAGAGGATTTCCTTCCTTGCACCAGAATTCCCAGCCGATGTCCCCTTCAACATATTCAGCATCCAGATCTATCTTCTCCAGGACGATCATGGCGGCTTCTATGACTTCCTTTCCCACTCCGTCGCCGGGCAATACAGCGATCCTGTGCTTTGGCATTTGACCTCCTCTATTTCTTCCCCTTCAATTTTTTCCTCGTGTAAGGAATCAGCCCCCCTTCCTCCAGTATCCCCAGAACCGACTCAGGAAAAGGAGAGAACGTGAAAACTCCCTTTTTTGTTTTTATCTTCCCCGAAGAAAAATCTATTTCGATCTCCTCTCCGGTTGCGATACTGTCCACCGCCTCCTCGGATTGGAGGACCGGCAGTCCCTGGTTGATGGCATTCCGGAAAAAGATCCGGGCAAAAGACTTTGCGATCACCGCCTGGACTCCGGCATGTTTCAGGCACGTGGCGGCCTGTTCCCGTGAGCTGCCGCAGCCAAAATTCCGGCCAGCCACGATCACGTCTCCGGGTTTGACCTTCCGAGCAAAATCCGGGTCGAGATCCTCCAAGGCATGGCGGGCCATTTCCTCCGGCTCCAGGACAGAGTAGGTGTACTTTCCGGGGAAAATCACATCGGTGTTGACATCATCCCCGTACTTCCAGACTCTTCCCTTCTTCATAGAAACTTCCTCGGGTCTTCAATCTTCCCCTCGATAGAGGACGCGGCCACAGTGGCCGGAGAAGCCAGGTAAATCTCGGACTCACGGCTTCCCATCCGTCCCCGGAAATTCCTGTTGGCCGTACTCAACGCCACTTCCCCGGGAGCGAGGACTCCCTGGTGGGCTCCCAGGCACGGCCCGCACCCCGGGTTGAGGATTATGCATCCCGCCTCCGCCAGGATTTCAATGATCCCTTTTTTTAACGCTTTGAGATATTCCTGTCTCGAAGCCGGGATTACAAGCACTCTCACCTGAGGATGAACTTTCTTTCCTTTTAAAATTCCGGCAGCCACCTCCAGATCTTCGAGCCTGCCGTTTGTGCAAGTCCCGATCAACGCCTGGTGGAAACCTGTTCCCTCCACCTCGGAGATGGGTTTGACATTGTCCACGGTATGGGGACAGGCCACCTGGGGTTCCAAAGAGAAGATGTCGTGTTTGAGGACGGCCTCAAACACGGCATCCGGATCAGAAGTTACCACATTAAAATCATCTTTCGCACGGTCCCCAAGCCATTGAATCGTCTTCTCATCCGGCTCACAGTATCCGTTTTTGGCTCCCATCTCCGCAGCCATATTGGTCAAAACCAGACGGGAGGCCAGACTGAATTTCTTGACCGCCTCGCCTGTGAATTCCACAGCCTTGTAATTGGCCCGGTCCGCTCCTTCATCACCTATTATTTTTAAAATCACATCCTTGGCGTAGACTCCGGAGGGGAGCTTGCCGTTAATCTCTATCCTTATCGTCTCGGGCACTCTGAGCCAGGTCTCATCCACAGCCCAGAGAGAAGCGACTTCCGAGCGGCCGATCCCGGCAGAAAAGGCCCCGAATGCACCGTAGCTTGTGGTGTGAGAGTCCGCACCCAATATTAATTTTCCTGGAAGAGCAAACCCGTTTTCTGAAAAAACCTGGTGACAGATCCCGTTCGGGACGTCGAAAAAGTTCGGAATGTTCTGTTCGGCCACAAACTCCCTGATCGTTTTATGGTTCGATGCATATTTTTCGCTCGAAGCGGGGACGATGTGGTCAAGGATGATGACAAGCTTCTGAGGAGCCTTCACACTCTTGACTCCGAGTTTTTTGAATTCCTTGATGATGGCAGCGGAATTATCGTGCGAGAGAATACGATCCGGAGAAACCGTGACCACCTCTCCAGCCTGAACTTCTCTTCCGGCTTTTAAACCGAGAATCTTTTCTGAAAACGTCTTCCCCAAAATTTCTTCCTTGTGCTTTCCTTATTTCTTTATCTGTAGCGCCTCGAAATTGACGAAGTCCGCATGGTTGACGATCACCGCTTCCACGGTCTTCCTGGCTCCATCGCCCTCCTTGGAATGGGCAGCGATGATGTGGA
>SOIA01000312.1 GCA_004378665.1 Candidatus Aminicenantota bacterium | reverse complement strand
AATCGAGTGAAGGAGATGGCCGTACAGCCGTCCTCCTCTAAATCCAGGAATGTCCATGTTCAAAACCTGACTCCATGCATTCATACATATTAAAAGAGACGGGATCATGTGGCAACACCGACTTTAGACACAAAAATGTCTAAGCCGGCCCTCTATATGTACTGCCCGCCGTCGATCTTGATGATATCACCCGTGATATGACGCGCTTTCTCTGAAACCAGATAAGTGACAAGATGGGCCACATCCTCAGGCTCACCCAGCCTGTTAAAGACTGTCTCCTCAGCCGCCTTTGTCTTGAATTCCTCAGGCAGGTCTTTGTACATTTCTGTCAGGATCATTCCCGGAGCCACGGCATTGACATTCACACCGTACTTTCCCATTTCCCTGGCTACGGATTTGGTCAGCCCGTGGGCGCCGGCTTTGGCCGCGGAGTAATTTGTCTGGCCGAATTTCCCCCGCAACCCATTGATTGAGGTGATGTTTACGATTTTTCCTGCCTTCTGCTCTTTGAAATTCGGAGCCACGGCTCTGATGAAATTAAAGGTTCCCTTTAAATCCACATTAATGACTGCATCCCATTGCTCTTCGGTCATTTTCCAGACAACACCGTCCCAGTTCATGCCCGCATTGTTGATAAGGATATCCAGCCGGCCAAAGTCTTCCGTTACCTTTTCGACCAGCTTCTGAACCGACCCGAAGTCAGAGACGTCCACCTGGTATTCCATGCCCTTCCGGCCCATATTCTTGATCTTCTCGACTATCGCCTTGGCTTCATCGCCATGTTTGCGGAAAGTCAGAGCCACGTCCGCGCCATTCTGGGCCAGATCCAGAGAGATGGCTGTGCCAATGCCCATGCTTCCTCCGGTCACAAGGGCAACTTTTCCTTTGAGATCCATTTTATCCTCCTGTTTGTCGAATCAACATTCGAAAATTCAAAACTTATGCTTTATTCATAAAATGGGGTCGCGTCTTAACATTTAACATTTCTTCTATTCACAATTTACATCTTCAAGCTTACTAAGTAAATTCTCTTTTCCAAGTTCTGAAAGAATTCTATATGACTCTCGAGTAATGGTTAGAAATATTAAAAAACATTTCAAATGTCGAATGTTGAGATGCGACCCCTAATTTTACTCTTTGGGTTTTGGCATCACTTCTTCCATGAATGCCTCATCGACATTCTTCCCCTGAGCGATCAACTGTCTGTACTTGACAAAATCAATAACATCCTGGCCGGTGACTTTTTTGGAATTAAACGCATGGAAACCCAGGTATGCCTCTGTCATCATGTTGACCGCCAGCCAGTGGCGGTTGTAATTCTTTGCCATATCCCAGTAATACTTCTTCTTTGCTCTCACACTATCCAGAGATTTAATCAAGCATCCAGGAAAAAGGTTAGTGAATTTCCAGACAATCTCTTGGACTGCCTTATCCAGAGGTTCTAAATCGATTTTTGCAGTCTTGAGAAACTCTCGGGCCTTCTTTCCCTCTTCTCCTTTGGCGAATTCGCCGTACACGATCTCGCCGTCCTCTACGTATTTATCCGTGATGACATTTGGGTTGCGGATGAATGTGTTGTCCTGTTTGATAACAGGAACCACCTTGCTGATCAGGCTGAGTCTTTTCATCTTGTAGGCACTCCACAGCTCGCAGGACACACAGTTCCAGATCGCATCTTCGATGCTCAGGAACCAGGGGAGAAAATCCGACGAACCGCCATCCGGGGCCGAACCATGACGGGGACCCGCCTGGCCGTAAATGGCTGTATCCGCAGAGACAGCGATGTCACAGGCCATTCCGATCTCCTGTCCACCGGCGATCCTCATTCCGTTAACGCGGCATATGGTCGGCTTCTTGCACATAAGGATGGAATCGACCATCCCGTTGAACAGATCCATGTATTCGCCGTATTCATTGGGCTTTCCCGAATAGTATTCGGCGTATTCCTTGGTGTTTCCGCCCGTGCAGAATGCTCTGTCCCCGACCGCTGTAAAAACCACGGCGACAACACTCCTGTCCAGAGAAGCACTCTGAAATCCGGCGATCACTCCTTTGACCATCTTGGTGGTGTAGGAGTTGTACTGGGCAGGATTGTTGAGGATGATCCAGGCCGCGTAAAGATCTTTAACCTCTTTCCCTGAAGAATCGAGGATTGGCCTCTTCTCATACATCGTGCAGGGAGGCTCTGTTCCCCAATGTTCTTTTCCCCAGAGTGCGTGGTCTTTAATCTCTTCATCTTTTTTCAACCAGTCCAAACTCACTTTGTCCTCCTTTCAAGCGATAATCAGGAAGGTTTATTTCCTGTGTTTATTTAATGCGTCTCTTATCTATAATGGCGACCAGCAAAAATGTCAACAAACTCACTATCCAGCAAATATATATCGGATGCGGAAGGTGGATATTTTTAAAAAAAGCCGAAATTTGGGGGAAAATGACCCAAAGGGCAAGAACAGACATAGAGGTGAGCAGGGTCCAGGCGGCATGGCCGCGCCGGCAGACTTTTGGCCAGAAGAGAGTCATCAACGTCACCAGAGTGTAGGCCGTGGTCAAGCACAAACCAACCAGCAGCGTATTCAGAATCTCCTCGGAAACTGAGACGGCCAGAATGTAGGTGAAAATGCTCAAAACCAACACCGAGACCTTAGAGACTATTCTTTCTCCCTTCTCCTTAAGGTCAGGAGCAAAAAATCTCTTGATCAAATCCCCCACGACCAGAGTCGCGCTCCCGACAAGAAGAGCGGAGGCGGTGGAAACGTCCGCGGCCCAGAGTCCAGCGAGCACAAGTCCGGCCACGATCGGGCTCAAACTCAGCACTGTCCGAGGCAGGGCTTCGGCAGTAGAGGCAATTTCCGGATGGAGGATGGTGGCAGCAATTCCGATGACTGCGCTGATGAAACCCAGAGGTAAAATGATCAAACCGCCCAGGATGAATCCCTTCCGGGCAGAAGAGGAGTCTTTAGCCGCAAAGGAGATCTGAACAACCGACTGGACGGAAAAAACCATGGTGCACATCACTAAAAACCAGCCGAGAATCACTAATCCCCCGATACCTCCCAGGCCAAAACCCGAATGGCCGGAAGGAAGCTTTGCAATAATTTCCCTAAAACCACCGATTTTTCCCACGGCGATCACAGCTCCCACGAGAACCCCGATGTAGATCAGAATCACGTTGATGATGTTTGTCAAACCGGCAGCCCAGAACCCTCCGATCAAGGTAATTCCCACAAATACCAGCGCGGTGACAAACATACCTGTCTCAAAAGTGAAAACATCCGGAAGGAGGGAAGACAGTATTGCGCCGCCAGCGATGTACTGAAGAGAAGTGATAACAATCTGCAGCACGAGCTGGCCGATAACTCCTATCACCCGGCCCGACACGCTGTAATGTCTCTCAAAAAGCTCGGGAAGTGTGCTGACCTCCATCTGCCGGTAGCGGCTCGCAGCGATCAGTCCCACAAGAATCGCTCCGACAGCCCAGGCGGCAGTGTACCAGCCTGCCGATAAGCCGTTTGTGTAGGCATTTTGGGCGACTCCAACGGTTGAAGCTCCACCCACTGCCAAACCGGCGAGCAGCGGTGCCACCACCCAGAAAGGGAGGTTCCGGCCTGCCAGAAGATAGGCGATCATACCTCCCCGGCTCAGGCGCCGGGTGGCCCAGGTGACAACAAAGAGGAGAACGATGTAAAAACAGACAATACTGAAAGGAATCCAGTTCATGTTCTTTCGCTATTCTACCTCTCATTCATGATTCTTTGAGAACCGCAACCCCGGTCCGTTTGATACCTTGTCATTGTTCGGAGCTTTCTATGGCAGCTCTTTTATTCTCTTCCGCGGTTGTGTTTCAACGAAGCTGACGAAACGGGAATGGCTCTGTCATCGGAGTAGAAGATTGCCACGCTCCGCCCGCAATGACAAAAAAAAGGGGCCTGGCCCCTTTTTCTACCTGACAATTCTCAGGCGGGCGTCGACAACAACTGCTCCCTTGCCTTTCGCCAGAGCAAAAACAGGATTGAGGTCCATCTCGCTGATTTCCGGAAAATCGGATGCCAGTTGGGAAAGTCGAATCAGGATCTCAGCGAGTTTGTCCACATCCACAGCCTTCTCTCCTCTCGCTCCGGCCAGAATGGGATACCCCTTGATGGAACGGATCATCTCCAGGACATCTTCCTCAGAAAGAGGCGCCAGCCTGAACTGCACATCCTTCAGGATCTCGACAAAAACTCCGCCCAGTCCGAACATCAGCGTGGGCTCGAGACCCTGATTCGATTTGGCACCCATGATCACTTCTTGGCCTTCGGACATATACTCCTGGAGGATGTAGCCGGGTTTATACTTGGCAAACTTCCTGGCCATTTTCTTAAAGGAAGACACCAGCTCTTTTTTTGCCTTGAGGTTTACGGCGACGCCTCCGACTTCTGTTTTATGAACAATCTTTTCAGAATCCACTTTGAGAACCAACGGATATCCGACCTTCTCCGCAGCATTCCCGAGCTGCTCTTCTTTCTTGACCTTTACGGTCTTGACTGCCGGGATCCCGTAGCACTGGAGGAGCTCGAAAACCACATCTTGAGGCAGAAATTTATCCTTTCCCTTCTGACGTGCGAGTATATCCCCGGCTTTTTTCTTCTCAACCTTGAATGTCTTGTAAACAGGCTCTTTTTTCTGGGTGAACGTTCCGTATTTGGTCATCGCAGAAAGGGCTCGGGCCGCTGTCTCGGCAAAATCATAGACCGGAATATTGCCCTCCCTGATCAGCCGGATGACCTCCTGCCATTTCTCTATGGTCATCACCTGGCAAACAATCGGTTTCTTGGACGTTCGGCCGAGCTCCCCGAGCTTTCGGGCGATTCCCTCACAGTCGACAAACGGAGCTGTGACGAACACGAGCAGAAGCGAGTCGATGTTCGGGTCTTTGAAGAGCGCCTCGACTGTACCTCCGTACTGCTCGGGTCCGGCTGTGGCGACCACATCGACAGGGTTGGAAACGATCGCCTCCTGGAACACCAGCTTCTTCAGGGTTGTTATGGTCTTCGGGCTCAGTTCAGCCAGTTTCAGCCCGGCGGAAATGCATTCATCGACCGCGATGATTGCAGGGCCGCCCGTGTTGGTAACGATGACAACCCTGTCTCCTTTGGGGACTGGCTGGTTGGAAAAAGCGATTGCGGCATCGATCATGTCTTCCTGGGAATGGAAGCGAAGAACGCCGCTTTTCTTAAAAATCACGTCCGCGATGGTCTCCTGTTCGATCAGAGAACCGGTGTGAGACGCGACGGCTTTTGTCCCTTCAGATGTCTTTCCTGTTTTCAATGCGAGAATGGGCTTTTTCTTGGTCACACGGCTGGCCACTTCGAGAAAACCCGCCGGGTCTTTCATCGTTTCGATATGCACCATGATGACTTTTGTCTCTTCATCCTGGCCGTAATAATCGATGATCTCGTTCATGCTGACATCGGCTTCGTTGCCGAAACTGGAATACATCCGGATTCCCTTGCCGATCCTGTAGAGGTGCAGCTTCAACGTCTCTCCGACTCCGCCGCTTTGAGCAACGATCGAGATATTGCCGGGGCTCATCGGAACAAAAGTGAAATTGGCATAAACCGATATGGCCGGGTCAGAATTCTGAATTCCCTGTGAGTTCGGGCCGTAGATGCGCATCCCGTACTTGTGTGCGATCTCGACAATCTGCCTTTCCAGCTGCAGCCCTTCTTCGCCCACTTCTTTAAACCCGGCTGTGTGGACGATAGCGAATTTGACTCCCTTCTTGCCGCAATCTTCAAGGACATACGGAACAAGTGTGTTCTTGATGGAGATGTTCACCAGGTCAACCTCATCAGGGATCTCCGATACAGAAGTGTAGGCTCTGAAGCTTTTGATGAACTTGGATTTCGGATTGATCGGATATATGGGACCTTTGAAATCGTGGTCAAGAAGGTTCTGCATGACAATATGGCCGATACTCAAGGGATTATTCGATGCGCCGATGATGGCAACCGACCTCGGTTTAAACAATGCATCAAGCATACTAACCTCCTTTTTTTTCTAAAGCATACAGGGCTGCTCCGAAAGCGCCTGTCAATTGAGGAAGGGAAGGCACAAAAACCTTTCTCCCGAGTTTTTCCTCGAACATCGAAATCAAAAAAGGATTATGAGCCACCACTCCCCCGCTCATGACTATCTCTCCCTCTAAGGGGTCCATCTCGAACGCCCTTTTTATGACTGAATGAAAAATTCCCTTGACCAGGTCACTCACCGCCACGCCTTCCCTGATCTTGGTCAGGATCTCCGTGGCTGAGAATACCGTGCAGTAGCTTCCGATCTCGACGTTTTTTTCCGATTTTTCCGCCAGCTCATTCAGCTTGCTCATCTTGATCTTGAGACGGTTGGCCATCTCCTCGAGGAAAGCCCCTGTGCCGGCAGCGCACTTGCGGTTCATCTTGAAGCCCGTCCTTCTTCCCTCATTATTGATTCTGATGACCTTGCTGTCCTGACCGCCAATATCGATCAAGGTGTGGGCTTGTGGAAAATAAAAAAAGCTGCCTTTGGCATGGCAGCTGATCTCGGTCATGCTATCGTCAGCAAAAGCAACATTCCGTCTTCCGTATCCGGTGGAAACGATGAAATACTCATCCTGCGCTTTTTTTTGGGCCTGCTTTCCCGCTTCTTCATAGGTTTTCTCCGCTGCAGCTTTGAAATCTGCACCGGAATACATGACCGAATGGCCCAGAATCTCCTTGTTTTTATCGATGATGACAGCCTTGGTGGTGGAAGCGCCGACATCAATTCCTGCAAAATGATTCATTGTTAATTTATGGTCTTAAGAAAGCTTTATTTACTGTATTTTTCAGCCTAATGAAGAAAACAATGTCATTTTATCCTTAT
>SOIA01000264.1 GCA_004378665.1 Candidatus Aminicenantota bacterium | reverse complement strand
GCGTGCGAGAGGACTTCAGGAGAAGAATCATAGACCTTCCGAAAGATGGGAATCAGTGAATTTTGCATGGGAAGCACATGAATTTTAAAGGAAACAGAAAAGAAAAGTCAAATAAAGAAGGCGGGAACCTGAATATCAATATTTTCTCTTGAATCCTCGTACTTTTTGTGTCATTATTTCGTCTATTTATCGGAAATCGAATTCTCTTTTGAGTGGAGGTCAAAGAATGTCATCACCCTTCGAAGGATTCAAGCCATCTCTTCTCTGGAAGCATTTCGGACAAATCCTAAAAATCCCGCACTGCTCGGGTAATGAAAAGGCCCTGGGCGATTATATCATATCTGAGGCTGAACGCCTGAATCTGGAATGGGAACGGGATAAAGTCGGAAATGTCGTGGTCAGAAAAAAAGCCACCACCGGGCATGAAAACACTGAGGGCGTCATTCTCCAAGGACACCTGGACATGGTCGGCGAAAAGAATTCCGATGTCGTCCATGATTTTTCCAAGGATGAAATCCAGACTGAAATAAAAGGAGAGTGGGTTCAAGCCAAAGGAACCACTCTCGGCTCGGATAACGGGATCGGCGTCGCTGCCTCTCTTGCCGTCATGGAAGACGACACCCTGACGCACGGCCCCCTGGAGTTCCTTTTTACCGTAGATGAGGAAACAGGCCTGACCGGGGCAACCAAAATAGAACCCGGTTTTCTCAAAGGAAAAAAACTCCTCAACCTGGACAGTGAAGACGAGGGAGAGTTTACGATCGGATGCGCGGGCGGAGCGGATTCTGAGATCTCTTTATCCTTAAAAAGAAATAAAGGGAGCAACGGAGAACCCTACCAGCTTAAACTCTTTGGTTTCAGGGGTGGACACTCCGGAATTGACATCAACCAGGGGCGTGGGAACGCCGTACAGCTACTTGCCCGGATGCTCTGGCAGGCGATGAAGGAATTCACATTCGAACTGGCACGCATTGAAGGCGGGAACAAACGAAACGCCATTGCGAGAGAAGCCACGGCAGACCTGTATGTCGACCCTGCCCAGGAACAGGACCTTTCTTCATTCTTCCAGAAAGCCTTCGAGGAAATAAAATCCGAATACCAGGCTGTGGAGAAAGAAGGGAATTTCTCTTTTGAAAAATCGGAAGGCGATATGCAGGATCCGCTCAAAGCAGAATCTCAGGAGGCTCTCGTCAACCTCCTTTACACTCTTCCCCACGGAGTTCTCGCCATGCATCCTGAAATAAAAGAGCTCGTGGAAACATCGACCAACCTGGCTATCATCCACACACATCCAGACCATGCGAAGATCATTTGCAGCAGTCGGAGTTCAGACGCATCGGCTCTAGTAGACACGCGGAACACGATCGCCACCCTGAGCAAACAGGCAGGGGCAGATATCAATCAGCCTGACGGCTATCCAGGATGGACGCCGAATCTCCAGTCCCCGCTTCTCAAGACTCTGAAAGAGATTTACCAAAAAGTTTTCCAGAAAGAGCCGGAAGTGGCAGCCATTCATGCGGGTCTGGAGTGCGGGATCATCGGAGAAAAATACGCGGGGATGGACATGATCTCTTTTGGCCCCACCATAGAGCATCCTCATTCTCCTGAAGAGAGGGTCCATGTGGAATCTGTCGAAAAATTCTGGGCTTTCTTGACCACAGCCCTCGCCGAACTGGGATAAATTATTTAAGGAATGATTTCCAGCGCTGGATGTGACCGAATTCATCCGCCTGGTTTTTTTCAATAATCTTTCGCGTTTCTTCGTCCCACTCGATATCCTTCAGAAGTTCCTCGTAGTGATGGATCGCTTTGGTCTCGACCCAGATTCCGGTCTTCAGGACAGCTTTCCTGCCCATCAACCGGGATAAGAATCCGAATGCCCATCCAACGACCCAGTAGGCAAACCTGAATTTGTTCGGTTTGAATCCGTATTCAAAAAGCCTGGATTGAAAATCCTGAAGATGCGTCATTTCGTTACTCATAGCTGCAATAAGCTGGAGGTTCAGTTCAGTCGTTCTACGGGAGATCTGGTACTTGTAGATGTTGGCGGCCATGGTTTCCAGCGTATGCAGAGTCCGCAGCCCCTTCCTGATGTCCTTTAACCTCTTCGGTGTCATCTCTGT
>SOIA01000347.1 GCA_004378665.1 Candidatus Aminicenantota bacterium | reverse complement strand
ATGAATGATACTCTAAAAAATGTCTCTTCAAGGATAAGGGATTCCAAGTATGTCGTGGCTTTTACGGGTGCAGGAATTTCTGCAGAGTGCGGTATTCCTACCTACAGAGGGACGGATGGACTTTGGAATAAATATGATCCGAATCGATACGCAAACATTAGCTATTTCCTTCGAGATCCGTCTTATTACTGGAATTTCTTTCGGGAAGTGCGGTATCCGCTGCTCAAGAAATCAAAACCAGGCCAAGGACATCTGGCCCTGGCTGAGATGGAGGCTTTGGGGTATTTAGAAACAGTCATTACCCAGAACATAGACGGGCTTCATCAAGATGCTGGTTCTTCATCTGTTGTAGAATTGCATGGAACCACACGGATCATGTCCTGCATGGGCTGTTCGCGGAAATACACTATGGAAGATGCCTATGACAGGCTGAAGGACACAAGCCCTCCGCTCTGTGCAGAATGCCAAGGAAAGCTCAGGCCAGATGTGGTCTTTTTTGGCGAAGCTCTGGATCCTCAAACTCTCGCTTCTGCCTTTAAAGAAGCTGAACAATGCGATTTTCTTCTTGTTGTGGGGAGTTCATTGGTTGTCTATCCGGCCGCCGCGATTCCGCAGAAAGCCAGGCAAAACGGTGCCTTTCTGGCAATCATCAACAAGGAGGATACGGCCCTGGACCATGAAGCGGATGTTGTGGTGCACGGAGAGGCGGGCAGGGTACTTCCTCAGATCGTCCGCAGCTTGAAGAATAAGTAAAATATAAAAAAAAAGGGACCATAATAAATTTTTAATTCAGTATGATGTCCCCCTATTCTCCTGCTTTTTTAACTTATGATCTTCCGTACTCATCTTCCAGGCGGACAATGTCAGATTCATCAGAATGGCCGATCCAGATCTCCATAATCCTGGCGTGTTCCCGACCGATACAGCGAAGACGATGTGGAGTTTCTCGGGTGATAAAGATTTCTTCGTTCTTTTCTGGCTGCCAGACTTTATCCCCGACAGTCACTTCTAATCCCTTGTCCAGAACAATCCAAAATTCACTGCGGCGGTGATGGTACTGGAGAGATAGAGTTCCACCCGGTTCAACTGTTATGATCTTGATGCTTCCAGCCTGTTTATGGGGAAAAGAACGAAATTTTCCCCAGGGCCGGATGTCTTCCTGGATTTCCTTCCTAAAATTTTCCAAATCGTTGTTCTTATCCGAAGCCATGGATACTCCTCATATCGATTGGATTTGTGATAACCATCCCTTTTTCTGGGAGTTCAGTCTGGGATTGCCCGCAACCCCTGGCGTTTTGTGAAAGCCCTTCTCTCCTGAAGCCTCTGTTTTTTAGATGATCGATTCGGGACGAAAAAGAAGGGAAGGAACCACGCTTAGTGGAATGCAGAGCTTCTGAACAACCCTTCAAGAAAAGTATGCGATCGAATTCGAATTATTAAAAATTAAAACGGAACCTCGTCTTCGTCTTCCCACTCCTTATCTTTTGACGGGGCCTTCTCCTCAGGAGATTCGGGAGGGGCGGACTCTGGTTCTTCGATCTGCTGCTTTTCTGCAAAATCCTCTCTCTTGCCGAGAAGGACGATATTTTGGGCCTCAATCTCAGTCGTCGACCTTTTGTTCCCGTCTTTGTCCTGCCAGGTTCGGGTTCGCAATTTCCCCTCAAGGTATATTTGCTTCCCCTGGTTCAGATATTTTTCACAGAATTCAGCCAGCTTTCCCCATGTCACGATGCGGTGCCATTCGACGCGAATGTCAGATTCAGTGGTGTCCGGTTTGTAGTAACGTTCGTTCGTGGCGAGAGAGAACTTTGCCACAGCCCTTTCTGTTTGAGGAAGATACCTCAGCTCAGGATTTTGACCAAGACGGCCGATGAGGATGACTTTATTGAGGCTGTTAATATCTCTCATTTTCTGACTTCAACTCCTTGATTTTTTGTTGGGCGATCTTTGTCTCTTCCTCAAGAGGATATTTGCTCACCAGGAGCTTGAAAACCGCCAGGGCCTCTTCTTTCTTCCCGAGCTCGGCAAGACTGAGTCCTTTTTTCAAATAAGCTGCGGGGATTTTGTCTCCTCGGGAATAGTTCAGGATCAGTTCGTTGAATTGTTCGATGGCTTCCTCATGCTTCTTCTGGCTGAAATAACATTCCCCGATCCAATACAGAGAATCATCGACAAGAGGGCTTTCAGGGAATTGTTCCTTGTACATTTTGAACCCATCAATGGCCAGCTCAAAATTTCCGTTTCGGTAGTCTGAATAAGCCATGTTGAACACTTCTGCTGGAGACAGCATGGCCGTGGGAGGGGTGGGAATCTCTTCATCGAGTTGTTCTTCTTCTTTTTGTCCTGCTACTTTTTTTTCGGGGGGTGAGGACTCTGCGTCTTGGCTGGCTGATTTTTCTTCAGTCTGTCCTGAGGGGATGAGAGAGGCTCTCTTTATTTCAATCAGTTCCTCGGAAAGTTTTGTGAGTTGGAGGCTCATCAGCTCTAATTTTTCGAGGAAAACTTGAGATTGAGCCGGGATTTTTCTCTGTTCCTGCTTGAAACTGGCCTGTTCTGATTGGAGGAGCTTGGACAGCTTCAGGAGTTCTTCGAGCTGTCCCTTGATGAAATTGATGTCCTCGGTGTTTTTATCAATCTGTTTTTTCAGCTGCAGGAATTGCTGCCTGAGGAGCTGGACGTCTTTATAGATTAATTCGTAAGTCTTCTGTTTTTTATCTGTTCCTGCGGAGACAAGCGGCAAAAGCAGGATAAGTGATATCCCGATGAGCCTTTTGCTCATATACTATTTTCCGATAATCTTGGATTGAGCTCTCCTGTTTTTCTGCCAGGCATCTTCGTTGTGTTCGAGGTCGATCGGCTGGCTTTTGCCGTAGGAAATGATTTTGATTCTGTCGGCGGAAATACCAAGAGAGACGAGATAATCAAGGGTGCTTTTGGCTCTTTTCTCTCCCAGAGAGAGGTTGTACTCCTCTGTTCCTCTCTCGTCGCAGTGCCCTTCGATCACGATTTGGATAGAGTCGAATTGTTCGAGCCACTCAGCGTTGGCTTCAAGAACGGGTTTCGCATCATCCCGGATGAAGTACTTATCGAAATCAAAGTAAATCATTTCCATCGGAGCTTCGGCATTCATTTCATCGAGAGATTTCTGAAGGTATATTTCTTCTTCAGTGAGCTGGGGTTCTTCGACCACTGGCTCTTCCTCGACTTCTTCGACCACTGGTTGCTCTTCAATCACTGGCTGTTCTTCTTGCACCGGTTCCGGGAGCGGTGGCGGGGGAGCTTCCTCCACTTTTTTCTTACAGGAGATCATAAAAGAGAAAACAAGTAGAAAAGCTAAAGAGAAGATAGCTAATTTTTTCATTTCAACTCCTTAGGTTTGATTTTTTGCTCTCCTGATTTTTTCAGGGGAGCCTTTCCTTATCTCTATATCTTATACAATCAAAATGGCTATATGTCAACATGTATAGCCAAGAACTTTTCCCACTTTTCCAACACTGAATTCAAAGACATCGAGTGTGAATTCTCTGCGCGTGTAGAATCCATGGAGTGGGGTCCTCCAACCCGATTATCTTGACCAATCAGGAAGCTTATTGCTTCCCTTAGAAGTGAGGCGCTTCAGGTTGAGACTGTCGTAGTCGATCGTGTAAAGCTGGATCGAACCGCTGAGATTCGAAGAGAATATCAGGTGTCGACCGTTCGGTGACCAGGTCGGAGATTCGTTGCGGGCGTTGCTCTCCGTCAACTTGATGATCTTGTTCGTCCTGAGATTCAGCACGTAAATATCGAATATCTGGTCCACCCGGGAGACATAGGCAATTCTGTCTCCAGTCGGAGACCAGGCGGGGGCATCATGGTAACTTCCTCCAAAACTCACTCTGCGGACATTGGAACCTTCCGCGTCCATTACGTAGATCTGAGGAGTTCCTCCCCTATCAGAGGTAAAGGCGATCTCCCGGCCGTTAGGTGACCAGGAGGGAGATGTGTCGATGGCAATATTGAAAGTCAATCTTTTTATGTTTGTGCCGGCACTGTTGGCGACATAGATCTCTGAATTTCCCTCTTCGACGGTGGAACAGAAAGCCAGTTTTTTCCCATCAGGAGAAAAGGCAGGAGCAAAGTTTGTCCCTGAAGATGTCACTTCCTTTCTGACTCCTTCATAGGGATTGTAGATGTATAATCCGGCTTCAGTTCCTCTGTAAGAGGTGTAGGCGATTTTCTTCGCATCCACCGACCAAGCCGGCATGTAGTCGACTATTTTATTGAATGTCAACCGTGTCTGGTTTTCCCCGTCGTAATCCATCATGTAAAGTTCATCGTTTCCATCTCTGTTTGATATATAGACAACTTTGGAGGTGAAAATCGGTCTTTCTCCGTATATTTTCATGATTTCATCAGCCATCTTATGAGCGACCAAGCGAAGAAGGGATTCAGCGGATTGATAGCGTTTACCGAAGATGAATCGACCGCTCTTCACATCGTAGACTTTTCCTTCGAAAAGAAAGTCTTTTTTTTCGCTATCGGAAAGTATGCCCACCATCAGAAGCGTGGCCTGAATGGATTCCCAGTCCTTAAAATGGATTTTTTTCGGGTTTAAAGACCTTATGTAGCTGTAATGGCTTTTGGGCAATAGCTGGAAAACCCGGCTGTATTCGAGATCGGCGGAGATGATTTGATGAAGCTTTTCTCCGTATGACTTTATCTCAGGTGCGGTGCTCTGGGAGATGAACTCAGGGAGAGCCAATGGGATGACCGGCATCCCATCCTTTATACTGATGACGACTTCCTGTTGGGGAAAGACGATGACCGCTCCCAGGCCAACAAGGATCGTGCATACCAGAATCAGTGATTTTTTCATTTGGAGTGCTCGAAAATCAAGTATATCCCGAGATAATCATCCTCGTAGGCCCTTGGTAAGGGAGGGAAAGGAGCTGATGTCTGGACAGCACGGAGAGCAGACATGTCGAGAGATCGAATACCGCTTGATTCCTCTATTTTTAAATCAGAGACCTGGCCGTTTTTTTGGATCTTAAAATGGACTGTAGTCTGGAAATTTCCGGAGATTCCCGGATCGACAAGAGAAGTGAACCAGTTGCCCGACACTTTGTTGATGATGATCTGAAGATAGTAGATGTAGGGAAAATTGGAGAGACCGATCTGGGAAGAAAACTCAGATCCTGCGGCAGCTCCACTTCCTGTGCCTGTCCCTCCGGCACCTGAACCGCCTTCGCCTATCCTGACTCCGCTTCCAGTCCCCGATCCCTTTGCGGCCCCCTCTTTGGAAGGCGTTCCTTCAGTAGTCTTTTGTGTGGCCCGCTGGGATTTTTGAATCGCGGCTTTTTTTTCTGTCTCTGGTTTTTCTTCTTTTTTGGGTTTTTCGACCGGATACCTGAAGGAGGAGGTTGATTCTTGCTGGATTTTCTGTGGAGTGGTGAGGTCTCTGAGAGTCTCTCTTTTGGGGAGAGGTGTGTCAACGGTTTGAACTCCTCCTCCACCGCCTCCTCCTGAAAAGGAAACGACGCTCACGTAATGAATCATTTCTGTGCTTTTGGGTCTTGGCAGCCGCGGGGAAAGAACAGCAAGGATGAGAACAATCATATGGACAGTGAGAGAGAGGACAACTGCCCTTTTGAACGCCACACTGCTTCGCGCGATCGCCGTCATTTTATTCCTTTTTTTCAGGCTCCAACGGCCTTGTGATAAGCCCGATCTGTTCGATGCCGGCCTTTTTGCTGATATCCATGATGCGCATGATGAATCCGTAGGGAAGATTCTCGTCTCCTCGGATAAAAACGATTTTCTTCTCTTTTCCGTAGAAGTATTCCCTTAATTTTTGTTCCAGCAGAAACTGGTTGATGACAGAATCCTCCATGTGGATGTATTTGTCCTCCGTAATGGTCAATGTTAAACCTTCTTCTGAAGGAGCGGATTCCGTTTCCGCCTGAGGAAGCCTGATCCCGATCCCGGTTTGCATCATCGGTGCTGTGACCATGAAGATGATCAGGAGGACGAGCATGACATCCACGAATGGGGTGACGTTGATCTCGGACAGAGAAGTTCCGAGCTGGCGCCTCCTGAGAAGAGGTGTTTTAAGAGCCATAGAGTCTTTCCGCGATACTCAAGAATTCGAGGGAAAAATCCTCAATTTCAGTGACGATGTCTTTGATCCGGTAGAGGTAGTAGTTATAGGCAATGACCGCCGGAATGGCGGCAAAGAGACCGAGAGCTGTGGCGATCAGAGCTTCCGCGATTCCTGGAGCGACGGTCACTAGGCTTGCCGATCTTTGAACTTCGATATTCAAGAAGGCGTTCATGATTCCCCAGACTGTACCGAATAAGCCGATGAATGGAGTTGCGCTGCCTGTAGTGGCAAGAAAGCTCATCATGGTTTCCAGCCTGGAAATTTGCTGGTTGGATGCTCTTGCCAGAGCTCTGTTTATGCTTTCGAGCCCATCCTGGGGCAAAATTCCCTGGTTGGATTTGGTGAGATGAGCCAGCTCTTTGTATCCAGCCTGGAAGAGAGCCGCGACGGGGCTGGCTCGGTATATTTTGGATGCCTTGTTCACCTCGGACAGATCACCGCTCCTACGGAATACTTTGAGAAACTTTTGAGATTGAAAGGACGCGGTCTTCAGTGTTTTTCTTTTAAAAAAAATGACTGCCCAGGAAAAAACTGAGAAGAAAATGAGGATAAGAAGGACCAGTTGCACAACGAGACTGGCATCAATTATGAGCTTGAAAACATTCATGGCCTAAAGAAAAAAAGTAGCATATGCACGTTTTAAAGTCAAACTCCGTCGGGGTCTGTAAGCATCCTTATTTCCGTGACAATTTCTTTGGAAGTCAGGCAATTTGGTTCGGAAGCCATCCGGAGGCGAGCGGGCATGGTTCCTCGAAGAGGAGAGCGA
>SOIA01000054.1 GCA_004378665.1 Candidatus Aminicenantota bacterium | reverse complement strand
ACGGCATCAGGGTCAGGTCGTGCGATATAAGCCTGATTCAATAGGTTGGAGAGAACAAGATACAAACGGAAGGAAGAATTGAAATGATAGTTGGCTTTCAAGTTGACGACCTCATAGGCCGGAATCCCGGTTTCAGCCGGACCGGGATCATCTTTCGCCAGTTGAAAGGTGGCGTTGATCTCTGAAGATATGCGTCCAAACCAGACACGCGTACCCAGGAAAAGCCGTGGGGAAGGAACATCATTCAAAGGTGCACCTGTCACCGTGCTCCTCCCCTCAAACGCAAAGAAATTACCGAATACTTTCCATCTGGGAATGGGATAATATTCCATCTCCAGTTCATACCCGCTGATTCGTCCTTGATTGACGTTCCCGTAGGTGTAAATACTCTCCGCATCGTCGATGAGATAACGTTCGATCAGGTCATCTATTTCGTAATAGAATGCGTAAACGCCGACAAAAATCCGCTTGAAGATAAACTTCAACCCACCATCAAGATTAAAGCTTGTCTCTGGATCCAGGTCGGGCTGGGCTATGATGAAACCCCGTCCTGAGATTCCCGTGTAAAACAACTCGTTCAGGCTTGCAACCCTGTAAGCCTTGGAGACATTGGCAAAGGCGACGACCTCGTCAGTGATTTTCCACGATCCCGCGATAAATCCTGTCCAGGCCCTGTGCTCGCTTTCTGAAGAAGGAGGGGTATTTTCCGGCAGAGCTTTCATCCGGATAAGATCCCACCGGACTCCTCCCACAAGGTCAAGTTTTTTTATGCCAGTATAGTCCACCGAGAGTAAGAATCCCAGGTCCTTCCTGTCGCCTTGAGTAAATGGCCACTGCTCCTGGACACCTGTCAGGTTACCCGAGGAGTCAAACAGTCTGTCCTGCGCATAGGATTCAACCAAAGTCCTGCCATAAAAGTCTGCCCCTCCTCTTAAGTGGAAAGAGTTGTTGATTTTTTTTACGTAGGAGAGATGAGCTCCGTAATTTGAACTCTTTATTTTGCTGTAAGACTCTTTTGACTTATAGCCACTCTCTTCATATTTATCTTTCTGCGTTTCCAGAAAGTTGGGATTGAAAAAGGCTTGAAACGTCACTTCACCTCCTTTTCCCAATCCTTTCTCTATCCAGTGAAGTTGGAGATAATTCTGGTTTTCTTTCGGATACCAGGTTGGCTTAGTTGCACTCGACTGATTGGCCTTACCGATATCCTGTCCTCTTGCGCCGAGAAAGCTCAACATGATCTCCCTTTTTTCGGTCACATGTAAGATTTTAGCGATCAGGCTTCCCTGAGTGAACTGGGACTGGAGGATTTCTCCCGACGGAGATGAATAATTTTGTGCATCATTCGCCTGGAAAGACAGGTAAAATCCTGTGCTCTTTCTGCCTCCCTCAAGCGAGACCCCTATCCCTTTTTCCTGGTTTGTCGTTCCGTATTTCGCGTAGACGCGTCCTCCCAATCCGTCTTCCAAAGACGGATTCTTGGTGAAAATATGGATGACTCCCCCGATAGCATCAGACCCATAAAGAACCGAAGACGGACTGCGCAAGATCTCGATCTTTTCAATGTCCCTGGGATCGACAAAAGAAGCATTCGGACCGGTACGCCTATCGCTTGTCACCCGGGCGTTATCAATCAAAATTAACACTCTTCTTCTGGCTAGTCCACGAATATTGGGAACCAAAGAAAATCCGCCTGAGCCGATACTTGAAACTCCGGGCATGGATGAAATCACCTCTGTTATGTTCGGAGGCATTTCTTCTTCCAAGAGCTCTGTGGCAACAACTGTTTCAGCCGCAGGAACGCTAGCGGAAGACTCCGGATGCCTCATCGCTGTCACCACGACCTCTTCTCTCTGTATGATGTACGGAACGAGTGTGATGACTATCCTTTTTCCCATATTCTTCTCAGTCAGGACAACTTCCTGCTCTATGTAGTCCGGATGAGTTATTTCGAGACGGAACTTTTCATCTTGCGGAACATTCAGACTGAAAAGTCCATCCTCATCCGTCAAAGCTTTGATCCCGCTCGAACGATGAAGAACTTCAGCTTTAATGATTGGAATTCCCCTGAGGTTCAGGACTTTCCCCTTGATTTCAACAGCTAAAGCCTGAACGGTTGTGAGTAAGAATATGAAGAGAAAATAAATAAATTTTG
>SOIA01000169.1 GCA_004378665.1 Candidatus Aminicenantota bacterium | reverse complement strand
TATGGATTCTTCTTGCTGTGCTCATGAAAATTTTCTTTAAACCCTTCCGCAAGGTTATGGGAGAGCGGGAGGCAAACATTGGGGAAAACAAACAAGCCTCAGAAAAAGCATTAGAGGAATACGAAAAGACAATCCAAGAAATCGAAGAAAATCTTGATGCTGCCAGAGCCGCATCCCAGGAAAGCCGCGAAAAAATAGAACTCGAGGCGCTAAAAGAAAAAGAACGCATGATCGCCGAAATATCACGGGAATACCGCGCAAAAATCGAAGAAGCTAAAGAAGAGCTGGAAAAGAAGGTCGAGAGCCTGAAGAAAGAACTAGAGCCGGAGAGCAAGCACTTTGCTGATAGAATCGAAAAGAGGCTCTTGAACTGATGGTTCAGAAAAAACACGTCCTCCTCATCCTGCTTTTAATGCCTCTTTTACTCTCTATGTCTCCTGCAGAAGAAACCCATTCCTCAAATTCCATTGAATTTATTGGCAAAGTCGTTAACTTTGTCCTTCTTTTTGGCACTTTGATCTATGTTCTCCGTAAGCCCATCCGGAATTTCCTTCAGCAGAGGGCTCAAAACATAGAACGCACCATAAAGGAGGCCGAAGACTCAAAGCTGGATGCAGAGAAAACGCTTAAAGAAGGAAAAACCCGCCTGGAAACACTCGCTGAAGAAATAGAAAAGATCAAGGCAAAGGCCGAAGAACAAGGCCGCGCCGAAAAAGAGCGAATCAAACAAGCCGCCCGCCGGGAAGTAGCACGGATTAAGCATTTTGCAAAACAAGAGATCGAAATGCTTTCCATAGCAGGAGTCAAGGATCTAAAAGAATACACCGCAGAACTCGCCACAGCTCTGGCCCAGGAGCGGATTCAGAGAAAGATGACTCCGGAAATCCAGTCTTTTCTCATAGATAAATCCATCGAAAAGCTCGAGAGGTTATATGAAAAGTCAAGTGCTGATAAAAAGATACACGCAAGGGTTAAATAACTCCATAAAGAGTGAGGAGGAGTTTTTAATTATTAGCCGTCAACTGCTCGATTTTCAAAACCTCCTCTCTACCCAAAAAGACCTGAAAAAGATTCTCGCCTCCGCCTTTCTTCCCACCTCAAAAAAGATAGAGATTGCAAAAGAAGTCCTCGCCAATGTCTCACTCGAGGCAAAAGCCACAAGGTTTATCCTTCTCCTTGTCGAGAAAAACCGCCTTGAACTTTTGCCCTCCATCCTTGAATTCTTACCCATACTGTGGAACGAGGAGAAGGGAATTTCCACATTCGAAGTCTCCTCTGTCGTTCCTCTTACAGACATCCAGAAAAGACGGCTCGAGGAGGAACTTGAGAGTTTGGAGAAAAATCCTGTTTCTTTAAACTACAAGATAAACCCAACCCTGATCGGCGGTCTCTCCATAAGAAAAGGGAACTTTGTTTATGATATCTCGATACAGGGGAACCTGTTAAGGCTTAAAGAAATAATTTCTGAAGGATAGGCACAAAATGGAAATTAAGGCTGACGAAATAAGCAAAATCATCCAACGCCAGATCGAAGGTTATGAGGCTGAAGTTGACGTAAGAGAAGTTGGCATCGTGACTTCGGTTGGAGATGGAATCGCCCGCGTCTATGGGCTAGACCGAGTCATGTACAACGAACTGCTCGAATTCCCCCAGGATGTTTTCGGCCTTGCCCTCAACCTGGAGGAAGAAAGCGTGGGTACGGTTCTCCTGGGAGAGAGCCATCTTGTCAAAGAGGGAGACCTTGTCAAGCGCACCCACCGGATCGTGCAGGTTCCATCAGGCCCCGGACTGATTGGAAGGGTCGTGGACCCGCTGGGCGTTCCTCTCGATGAAAAAGGGCCCATAAAAAGCGATGTTTTCATGAAGGTTGAACGCCTCGCTCCGGGAGTTGTGGAGCGCATGCCTGTGAAAGAGCCCTTACAGACCGGGATAAAGCCCATCGATGCCATGATCCCTATAGGACGCGGCCAGAGGGAGCTTATCATCGGTGACCGTCAGACAGGAAAAACAGCCATCGCAATAGACACAATCATCAACCAGAAAGGCAAAGATGTGATATGCATATACGTGGCGATCGGCCAGAAAAATTCCACAGTCGCCTATATCATAAAAGTTCTGGAAGACCACGGAGCCATGGACTATTCCATCATTGTGAATGCCTCGGCCTCAGACCCCACACCCCTCCAGTACCTGGCGCCATACAGCGGCTGTGCAATAGGAGAATACTTCCGGGAAAACAAAAAGCATGCACTCATCATCTATGATGACCTCTCCAAGCATGCAGCCGCCTACCGAGAGATTGCGCTGCTCCTGCGCCGTCCCCCAGGCCGCGAGGCATATCCAGGGGATGTCTTCTACCTACACTCAAGGCTCCTCGAACGGGCAGCCAAGTACAACGACGAGAACGGCGGCGGTTCCTTAACCGCTCTCCCCATAATCGAAACCCAGGCCGGAGATGTCTCCGGTTATATCCCCACAAACGTCATCTCTATCACGGACGGACAGATCTATCTTGAGCCCGAGCTGTTCAATGCAGGAATCAGGCCGGCCATCAATGTGGGAATATCCGTGTCCAGAGTCGGAGGAAATGCCCAGATTAAAGCAATGAAACAGGTGGCCGGGAAACTGCGTCTGGATCTGGCCCAGTACCGGGAGCTTGTCACATTTGCCCAGTTTGGAACAGAACTGGACCGGGCATCCCAGGCCCAGCTCGACCGCGGCGCAAGGCTGACAGAAATTCTCAAACAGGGCCAGTACGATCCCATCCCCGTCGAGAAACAGATTCTGATCATCTACGCGGGAAACAGGGGTTTTCTAGATGAATTCGAAGTCAGCCAGATAGAAGAGTATGAAAAGAAGCTTTACGACTATTTTGAAAAAGAGCATGCAGATCTTTTAAAGAAGATAGCGGAGAAAAAAGAAATCGATCCTGATATGGACGAAACAATAAGCTCCGCCCTAAAAACCTTCAACGAAACTCAACTTAAGGATAAGGATAAGGAACGACAGCGACCGGAGGGAGCGCGGCAATCTCATGAATAAGCGCTGCAAAATGACAGGCTTCTTTTTTTGGGATTGCCACGGCGCTTCGCGCCTCGCAATGACAAACCAGACAAACCAGACAAACCATAAAAATGCCTGAATTAATCGATCTTCGACGAAGAATAAAGAGTGTGCGCAACACCCAGCAGATTACCAAGGCCATGAAGACCGTATCCACGGCCAAGTTCAAGAAGGCACAGCGCCTGCTGCTTGAGGCTCGTCCTTACTGGCATAATTACCCTGATTTTCTGCTGGATGTCATTTTCTGGGCCGCACGGGTGCGGCATCCCCTGCTTGCAAAAAGGGATGAGATGAGAATCACAGGCATTGTTGTCACATCAGATAAAGGCCTGGCTGGCGCCTTTAATTCAAATCTGTTGAATGAGGCGCTCTCGTTTTTTAAAGAAAAAGCCCGCAACGGTGAAGTCCGCCTCGTTTTGATAGGAAAAAAAGCTGTGACATTTTTTAAGAAGCAGCCTTTTACTGTAATTCGTTCCTACCCGGACCAGATTCACAAGCTCACAGACGAAGACTTAAAAGACCTGGCCAGTTTTCTCATGAGGCTTTATACTCTCTTTCAGGCTGATGCTGTTTATGCAGTCTACAATGAGTTTAAATCCATACTTGCACCGCGCGTGACTCTGACAAAACTCCTTCCTCTAGAGCCTCCGGAATCACAAAAGAATTTGGCTCCGGACTGGGAGCCAGAAGCAGGTTCCCTCCTCAACGTAATGCTTCCGCTTTATGTAGAGAATCATATCCGCCACTTCTTTTTTGAATCTTCGGCAGCCGAGCATGCGGCCCGGATGATAGCCATGGATAATGCTACAAATAATGCCGAAGATTTGGTCGATGATTTGACACTGGTCTTAAATAAGATGAGACAGGCTTCTATCACAAAGGAACTCCTGGAAATAATGACAGCTGTTGAAGCCTTGGCAAAGAAATAGAAATTTTGGAGAGATTAATGGCTAAAGCAAAGACAAAGCCAAAAGCAAAAAAAAAGCCCGCGGCAAAAGCATTTAAAGAGACAGATAAAAAGCGCAAACCTGGAACTCCAAAAAAAGCGTCAAAACCCGAAACCAGAGCAAAAACAGGTAGAGTCGTCCAGGTCATAGGCCCTGTCGTCGATGTTGAGTTCAAGGATGTCGAGCTTCCGGAAATCTTCAACGCAATTAACATCACAAGCGAGGGATTCGACACTCCTACACCTTTGGATATCATTGTCGAAGTAGAGCAGCATCTCGGAGAGGATAAGGTGCGCTGTGTGTCCATGCACCCTACAGACGGCCTGGCCCGCGGAATGAAGGCCATTGATCTGGATAGTCCCATTATGGTTCCTGTGGGCGAGGGGACTCTGGGACGGATGATGAATGTCATCGGAGAACCCGTGGATCACCTGGGGCCGATAAAGACAAAAAAGAAATACCCCATCCACCGCCAGCCGCCTTCACTCGAGGATCAGAGCACCCAGCTCGAGATGTTTGAAACCGGAATCAAGGTCATCGACCTTATCCAGCCGTTCCTCAAGGGCGGAAAGATTGGACTTTTCGGCGGGGCAGGTGTGGGCAAGACCGTCATAATCATGGAACTCATACACAATGTTGCCCAGGAGCACGGAGGATATTCTGTGTTTGCCGGAGTCGGCGAGAGAACAAGAGAAGGGAATGACCTCTGGCTCGAGATGAAAGAATCAGGCGTTATCGAAAAGACGGCCCTTATCTACGGCCAGATGACAGAGCCTCCCGGGGCAAGGCTCCGTGTTGGGTTGACAGCACTCTCTGTTGCCGAATACTTCAGGGACGAGATGAATCAGGACATCCTTCTTTTTATCGATAATATCTTCCGCTTTGTTCAGGCCGGCTCTGAAGTCTCTGCCCTCCTGGGCCGGATGCCTTCTGCGGTCGGCTACCAGCCAAACCTTGCATCGGAACTCGGGGAGCTTGAAGAGCGTATCACCTCTACAAAGAAAGGCTCCATAACTTCTGTGCAGGCCATCTATGTTCCGGCCGACGATTTTACCGATCCTGCGCCAGCCACTACATTCGCCCACCTGGATGCCACGACAAACCTCTCCCGGGCGCTTACCGAGATAGGCATCTATCCTGCCGTTGACCCACTGGGTTCCTTCTCGCGCATACTTGACCCGAGAGTCATCGGGGATGAGCACTATCAGGTTGCCCGCGATGTCAAGGAAATCCTCCAGCGATACAAAGACCTCCAGGACATCATCACAATTCTCGGTATGGAAGAACTTTCCGAGGAGGATAAGATTATCGTGGGCCGGGCACGAAAAACCCAGCGCTTCCTTTCACAGCCTTTCCATGTGGCCGAGGAATTCACAGGGAGGCCGGGAAAATACGTCCCCATCGCAGAGACTGTAAAGGGATTCAAGGAGATCGCGGAAGGAAAACACGATGATAAACCAGAACAGGCTTTCTATATGGTGGGCGGAATCGAGGAAGTTATCAGTGCGGCTGAGGAGCTAAAAGCAGCATGAGTCAGGATATGCCATCCTCCCTCCACCTCAAGGTGATAACACCCGACAAACTCCTTGTGGATGAGGAGGTCCAGGAAGTCTCGATCCCAAGCCTGGAAGGATACCTGGGAATACTGCCGGGCCACCGGCATCTGCTTACGGCCATCGGGCAGGGCGAGATAACCTACAAGCAGTCTCATGGAGAAAAGAGATTTTCCGTTCAGGGAGGATATGCAGAAGTCCTCCCGGAGAGAGTGCTCGTTTTTACGGAATTGAGAAAAAATGAAACCAATCGACCGAATGAAGGGTGAGGATGAGACCCTCGACACATTTTATCTTGGACGCATCCTTGTTCTTCAGAAGAACAAGGGCTTTCGTTTTGCTGTAGATTCCCCTCTGCTTGCGGATTTTATCCAAACCACGAAGTCAGAACATTTGCTTGAGCTCGGCACAGGTGTCGGCATCATATCTCTTCTCCTTAGTATCAAACCCTTCAGACATATCACAGCCGTAGAAATTCAGGAATCTTTGGCGGGCCTGGCAAGAAGAAATGTGCGACTTAACAATCTGAAAGATAAAATCAGTATCATCCACACAGACCTCCGCTTCTTCCGGCCCGGCCGAAAATTCGATGTAATATTCTCAAATCCCCCTTATATCAAGAAACTTGAGGGGCATTTGAGTGTCTCTTCTGAAAAATCGATTGCGAAACATGAGCTTAAATGCACGATTTTTGATATAATGCAAAAAACTTCGGAGTTTTTAAAAAAAGACGGAAGAGCTTATTTTATATTTATGGCGAAGAGGAAGAAAGACTTCATGTTGGCTGTAGAGAAACACAAACTGAGAGTTAAGGCCGTGCGTTTTGTCTGTCCCCGCCGCGAGAGCAAGCCCAACCTCTTTCTGACAGAGTGCGATTTCTCGTCCACAGAACAGGCGCTTCTGCCTCCGTTTGTCCTATATGAAAAGAGCGGAGAATATACATCCGAAGCGCGGGAGATATTTGCAGGGAGAATCTATGATTCGACTTCTTAAAAACCTGAAAGAATTATACAAATACCGGGTCCTCATCCAGAATCTTGTAAGCAGGGAGCTCAAGGCCCGCTACAGGGGGACTGTCCTGGGGTTTTTGTGGTCATTTCTTAATCCTCTTCTCCTGTTGATTGTCTACACTATTGTGTTTGGTTTCATCTTAAGGCCCCGTGTTCCTGAATTTGGGCAATCTCCCTGGCTGTATGCGCTTTTCCTCTTCTGCGGAGTTTTACCCTGGACATGGTTTTCTTCATCCTCCCTGGAGTCATCCAATATCTTGATGGTCCAGGGAAATCTCATAAAAAAGATACTTTTCCCTGTCGAGATTCTTCCCATAGTTGTTGTAACCAGCAATTTTATTCACTTTCTCTTTGGGCTTCCCATCCTTTTTCTGTTTGTTCCCATATTGGGCAAGAGTTATACACCCTATCTTCTATTCC
>SOIA01000021.1 GCA_004378665.1 Candidatus Aminicenantota bacterium | reverse complement strand
CCACTATGAAAGAGGGGTCACTTTAAAAGCAACTCCTTTTGGATCAGGACAGCACAGGATTTCTGTTTCAGCCACCCAGTCATCATGAGTAAGCTCATCCTCTCTTTGCTTGGCGGTCAAGAAAGGAAAAAGGCTGTTTAGGGCATAGACACAGACTTTTTTCTTCTCAGGAATCTCGATCGTTCCTTCACCTCTTATGAAGAAGATGTCCCCCACTTTATGCCTGGCCCCACACCTTTCTTTCACTTCCACGACCTCCACTTTTAGATCTTTCATTTTACCTCCTTTCTCTAATCAAATATATATACTGAGTTGAAAAAAATCAATAACACGTTGACAAACCCGGAGAACCTATCGTAAAATTATTTCTACGGTAACTCATAACACGAGGAGGAGCGTATGGCGATGAAAGCTGAACCCAATGTCGTTCCACTGTGTGATGTCCTCTTGGTCCTGATCATCATTTTCATGGTGATCACACCGACCGTCCAGAGGGGAATGGATGCAAAACTGCCTGAAACCTTGGGAAGCACAGAACAAAGCATAGACGCGATTGTTATGACTTTGCACTTCGACGGGAAGATCGATGTCAACAAAAACTACTATGAGCGTGACCTTCTTCACAGTCGATTGGTGAGCATTTACGGCCCCCGCCAGCACAAGTCCATCCTGATCAGAGCCGACGCACGTGTTCCGTTCATAGATGTCGTTGAGCTCATGGACATAGCCAGAGGAGCCGGTGTAGAAGAAGTCGGAATCGTTCTTGAATATTTTGAAGAGGAGGAAGAAGGAGGCGTTTAAGCCACTCGCCGCCCGCCTCTCGTTCTGCCTTTTTTATCCAATTTTCCACTAATATTTTTCTTCTCACTTAGATTCTTTGATAGACTGATCCTCGATCCTGCATTGCATTAAAATGTTTTGAGGAATCGCTGATTCTTACACGATCGGACCGATAACTTCCCGGGAAATCACCAATCTCTGGATCTCATTCGTTCCTTCATAGATCTGGAGGAGCTTTGCGTCTCTCATCAACTTCTCCATCGGATAGTCCTTCATGTACCCGTAACCACCAAGAATCTGCACGCACTCTATCGTAACTTTCATGGCCACATCAGAGCCGAAAGCTTTGGCCATCGCCGATTCCTTCCCGCAAGGCTTTCCTTCGTCCATAAGCCAGGCCGCATGCCATACCAAATGGCGGGCTGCGTTTATCTCCATGGCCATCTGAGCTATCTTAAATAATGTGTTTTGAAAGAGAGCGATAGGCTTCCCGAACTGCTTCCTGTTCTTGGCATATTCAATCGCATACTCCAAGGCTGCTCTCGCCACGCCGACTCCCGCAGCTCCCACCGGTGCTCGAGTCTTATCCAGTGTTTTCATGGCTATGATAAAACCTATCCCTTCCTTTCCTAAAAGATTCGTCTCAGGAATTTTCACATCCTCAAATGTCATCTCTACAGTGTTGGAAGCCCTGTGCCCCATTTTGTCTTCCTCTTTTCCGATGATGACTCCCGGAGCTTCCCGGGGCACGATAAAGGCGCTGAGTCCTCTCATTCCTTTCTCAGGATTCGAATTGGCAAACACCACATAAAAACTGGCAAGCCCTCCGTTCGAGATAAAACACTTCGAACCATTTATGATGTATTCCTTCCCGATTTTTTTCGCTCGAGTTTTCAAGGCTCCCGCATCAGAACCTGCCTCTCTTTCAGTCAGACAGAAAGACGCAAAAGACATTTTTTCTGTCTGGGGGGTCAGAAACTTTTTTTTCTGCTCATCTGTTCCGAAAAGAATAACGGGTGTATAAGCCAATGCATTGACCATCATCGTGGTGTACATCCCCGCACAACCTGCAGCAAGCTCTTCACTGATGACAACCGTATCCAGATCGTTCATTTCTCCGCCTCCGTATTTCTCAGGAATGGTGCAGGTCAAAAAGCCAACCTCAAAAGCCTTCTTCATCACGTCTTCAGAAAACTGATCTCCCTTGTCATATTTTGCAGCATTGGGGATCATCTCTTTTTCGGCGAACTCTCGAGCCATCTCCTGCAGTGCCAGCTGCTCTTCTGTCAAACTGAAACTTATCACTCTTTCCTCCTTTTTATATCTTCACATTCCATTCTGTGATTTGACTAACCTGAAATATTCATAAAATCTGCCGAC
>SOIA01000103.1 GCA_004378665.1 Candidatus Aminicenantota bacterium | reverse complement strand
ACAGATAGAACAAAAGTGTTACCTAATTACTGAGCATAAATAACAGGCAACTTTTTACCCCTTTTCTTCCCATTCTTTCCCGAAAGTTTCCGCTTTTTTCTTTTCCTCGTCTTCAGCTCGCCAAAAATTCCTTTTCATCAGCCTGTATCCTTGTATATTGTGGCAGTTCGTGAATTCACACAATATCTAGAAAACAATATAAATAAATATGTTTTTTTTGCATTTTTTCCTTGACATAGGGAATTATCTCTCCTATATTAGTGGAAAACGGGACGGAACGGGACAAAATGGGAATTTTATTACTCGGAAGCTATCCGGCAAAATTCGACAAAAGCAGCCGTATAAAAATCCCCGAAAAATTCCGGATTGCCATAGAAGAACAGTACGGAAAAGACCTTTTCATTACCTCTCTGACTGACGAATCCGTCCAGATTTATCCGCTCTCGGTTTGGGAAAAATTATCAGGAGCTTCGATGGCGGGGGCCCTGCAGTTCAATCCCGCTGTGCGAAGCTTCTTGATCCGAGTCAACAGAAAAGGAAATCACTACCGGATTGACTCCAAGGGCCGAATTCTCATCAACCAGGATTTAAGAGAAAAAGCGGAGCTCAAAGAAGAGGTCGCAGTCCTTGGCCTCACCGATCATTTGGAGATCTGGAACAAGGAGAAGCTTGATAAAATCCTCGAGGAAAAGCCTTTGACCGATGAAGATTTTAAGAACATCGCGGAACTTTTGCCTCAAGGAAAAACCGAATGAACGGGAACGGACACATCCCTGTTCTATTAGAAGAGGTCTTGGAATACCTGGATATAAAGAGAGAAGGGATTTACATTGACTGCACAATCGGATTGGGAGGTCATGCCTACGAAATAGTTAAAAGAAATCCCAAGGCATCACTCATCGGTTTTGACTTAGACGAGAAGTCTCTCCTCAGAGCCAAAGAAAAGCTCCAGCCTTTCGCGGATAGAGTGGAGCTCTACCACTCTGATTTCAGGTACCTTCCTGACATCGAAATTGATTTTTCTAAAATAAAAGGTGTTCTGCTGGACCTGGGAATGTCCTCTTTCCAGCTCGATTCACCGGAGAGGGGATTCAGCTACAGCCGAGAAGGTCCGCTTGACATGAGGATGGACCTCCGGAACAAGATCACTGCTCACAAAATCATCAATAAATACTCAGAGCACAGGCTGAGCCAAATCTTCCATGAATACGGTGAGCTCAGACAGGCAAGACGGCTCGCCCGGGAAATCGTCTCGAGAAGAAAGGTTAAAAAATTCGAGACGACCACTCAACTCCGTCAGACCGTGGAAGAAATCTGCCGATGGAGACCCCAGAAAGGAAAAATCCATCCGGCCGCGAAAGTCTTCCAGGCCATCCGCATCGAAGTCAACCAGGAACTCGAAAGCCTTTCCGGTTTCCTGGAAAGGATGGCTCACGCTATTCCGAAAAAAGCCCACATCACCGCGATCTCATTCCACTCTCTGGAGGACAGGATCATCAAGCACACTTTTGCACGCCTTGCGATTCCCGAGGATTCCCATCCCTTCCTCAAAATCTTGACCAAGAAGCCCGTGGTCCCGTCTAAAGAGGAGGTTGAAGCGAACTCCAGAGCACGCTCGGCTAAACTCAGGGCCGCTGAAAAAATATAAATGGTTAGAAAAAAATTTACGAAAAAGGAAATCATGCTGGTCGTATTCTGCACGATCTTCATCATTTCCATCCTGACCTTCTACATCTGGCATCAGGTGGAAGTTGTCAGGTTAGGATATGAAATAAACCGATTGGAGGAGAAAGTCCAAAAGATGCAAATAGAGGTGGAAGAGCTTGAAGCCGAAAAATCTGCCCGGCTTTCACTCGAGAAAGTGGAGAGGATCGCCAAGGAAGAGCTGAAAATGGTCGAGACCAAAGAAAGCCAGAAAATCTACGAGGAGTTCAGACAGCAATAATAAGAGGATCGGAATGAGCATCCTAAACCAGAGAAAAGCGCACAGAAGGATAAGCATGATGGCTATGCTCTTTATGCTCTGGCTGATCTTTCTCATCATCCGCCTTTTCCAGCTTCAGGTCATCGAACACCCCAGTCTAAAAACACAGGTCGCGCAGCATAACCAAAACAAAAAAGACATCATTCCCAAAAGAGGCACAGTCTACGACCGCACAGGCATCATTCTCGCCCGAAGCCTCCCGTTTCGCTCCGTCTTCTACACTTCCAACGAAGACGAGTCGCTGGAGACACAATCCGAAAAAATAAAGAAGCTGAAGGACATCCTGAATTTAACCGAGGCCGAATACCGAAACATCATTGAAAGAATCGAAAAAAACACCTCATTTATCTGGATAAAAAGAAAAATCCATCCGGTAAAAGAAGAAAAAGTCAGAAAGTTAAGGTTGAGCGGAGTTCACTTCCTGGAGGAGAACAAAAGGTTCTATCCTCATGGAAAGCGAACAGCCCACCTGCTGGGAAGAGTCGATATCGATGAAGTCGGCGCCAGCGGGATTGAGTACAGCTGCAACTCCGTACTGGCAGGTATAAAGGGAAAACATCTGATACTGAAAGATGCTAAAAAAAGAGAATACGAGTTCGAGGTCCTGAAAGAACCTGAGGATGGGAAGGACCTGGTTTTGACCATAGATGAAACCATCCAGTTTTATGCGGAAAAAGAACTGGAAAAAGCTGTGCGAAAGACAGGCGCCAAATGGGGAACAGTCATCATCGCTCATCCTTCTTCAGGGGAGATTCTGGCGATGGCGAATTTCCCCACGTACGACTTGAACAACCTCCCACAGAATCCTGCGGTTGTGGACAGGAATAACGCCATCCACCACAACTTCGAGCCAGGTTCCACTTTTAAAGTCGTCACCGCATCCGCAGCTCTAGAGACAAATATAGTCAGTCTGGCCGACTCCTTTGACTGCAGCCGGGGATACATATCCGTGGCCGGCAAAACGATCCGAGATCATCAACGCTATGGAATCCTGTCCTTTCCTGAAGTCATTATTTATTCTTCCAACGTCGGAACAGTTCAATTCAGCCGCGACCTGGACAGAAATTCTTTTCACCAGATCATCAGAAACTTTGGCTTTAGTAAAAAAACTGGGATCAACCTCCCCGCGGAAGAAAAAGGGATTTTCAGAGAGGTGAAAGACTGGAGCAGAATATCCTCTGCATCACTCTCGATCGGATATGAAATCTCAGTGACAGCTCTCCAGATGCTCCAGGCTATAAACATAATCGCCAACGAAGGGATTCTCATCCCTCCAAGAATCGTCAGAAGAGTCCTCAACTCTTCTGATGAAACCGCACAAAGTCCTCTTCCCGGTATCAGGATCATATCCAGAGATACCGCTTCGAAATTGACCGCCATCCTTCAGGAAGTCGTTCAAGGCGGCACAGGAAGCCCCGCTCGAATCAAAGGATATCGCATTGCTGGGAAGACAGGAACAGCCCAGAAATTCGATCCCTCTACGGGATACTATTCCTCTGAAGCTCATATCGTATCCTTTGCAGGCTTTGTTCCTGCTGACAATCCCGCCTTCTCCATGATCGTGGTCATCGACGAACCCGCGGGGCCGTACTATGGGGGAGAAGTCGCAGGCCCTGTTTTCAGAGAAATCGGCAGGCAGGTCCTTCAATATCTGAAAATTCCCAGCCAGAGAACTCCTCTGAATAAAATAATCGTGGACAACCGCTGGAGGCTGAGCAACAGATGAGGCTCAAAGACGTGCTTGCAGGAGTGCCGCTGCTGAGCTTTAACGGAGATGAGACTGAAGACATCCAGGGCATCGCATATTCTTCAAAGAATGCCCAGCCTGGATTCCTGTTCGCGGCTCTGAAAGGCATGAAAAAGGATGGGATTGAGTATGTAGAAGAAGCTCTTCTCAACGGCGCCGTGGCTGTCTTCTCAGACCAGGCTAAACCTGAGAATTTCCCCAAAACTTGGGTCCAGGTCTCTGATCCGCGGGAAGCACTGGCACTGAGTTCAGCCAATTTCTACTCTCATCCGTCCCAAAAAATGAAAGTCATCGGCATCACCGGGACTAAAGGAAAGACCACGATCACCTACATCCTGGAAGAAATACTGAAAAAATCCAGTTTCACTCCAGGAGTCATCGGGACCATATCCTACCGGGGACCGGGGATGAACGTCTCGGCGGCACTGACGACTCCTGAGGCGCTGGACATACAGAGGATACTGGGTGAAATGCATGCTCACGGAGTCACTCACTGCTTCATGGAAGTCTCCTCCCACGCTTTAGACCTCAAGAGAGTCATCGGCATCGAGTTTGACGTGGTTGTGTTCGTGAACTTGAGCGGTGACCATCTGGATTATCACCAAACCATGGAAAAATATTTTGAGGCTAAAAAAAGGCTTTTCTTCCTCAACCATAAAAAAAGAACGGCAGTGGTCAACGGAGATGATCCGTGGGGAAAGAAATTGATACTGCAGCTGTCCAAAGGAACGAAAACTTACGGTCTCGAGCCAGGAGCAATGGTCAGAGGAGAAAACTTCGTGCTGAACGAGAAGGGCATCGAGGTCACAGTGATATATCCTGAAGGCCAAATCTCCGTCTCCTCTCCCCTTCTGGGAAAGCCTAACCTCTACAACATCCTGGCGTCTATGGCCGTAGCCCTGACTCTGAACCTTCCCATCTCCGCGATCCAAAAAGGCATCGCCTCGCTCACAGGAGTCCCGGGAAGGTTTGAAAAAATCGAAAATTCTTTTGGTTTTCATGTGTTCGTCGATTACGCCCACACCGATGACGCTTTGAAGAATTTGCTGGAAACCGTCCGTGAGTTCAATCCCAAACGCATCATTCTGATTTTCGGAGCCGGAGGAGACCGGGATAAAACCAAAAGACCAAGGATGGGAGAAGCTGCCGGTACTCTTTCGGACTGGGCCATCATCACTTCGGATAATCCCCGTTCAGAAGACCCGTTGGCCATAATCTCGGATATCGAGAAAGGCATAAAAAAAACCGGAACACAGAACTACGAGATCATCCCTGACAGGAGAGCCGCCATCGAACATGCTCTCTCTATCGGAGAAAAGGGAGATTACATTCTCGTGGCCGGGAAGGGCCATGAAGACTATCAAATCCTTGGGGACAAGACCATTCATTTCGATGATGCGGAAGTCATCAGGGAAATCCTCGAAGCCAGGGGAGGAATCTGAAATTGGTGAGCCTCCGACTGAATGATATCGCTGAAAAGATTGATGGGACCATCCTTCAGGGTGTGGGATCTCTCTCTTTTCAGAGATTCAACATAGATTCCCGGCTGACAGAGCCGGGTGAACTGTTTTTTGCTTTATCCGCAGAACGAAACGGCCATGACTTTGTCCCGTCCGCCGTTAAGAGGGGAGCTTCAGGTGCTGTTATTTCTAAACAACTCACTCTCGCCGATAAAGACATTGCGTTGATCCAGGTCAAAGACACTCTAAAGGCTCTTCAGGAACTCGCCCGAAAAGTCCTCCAAGAGTTTTCCGTTACAGTTATCGGCATCACAGGAAGTATCGGAAAGACCACAACCAAAGAGTATACCTCCTGCCTTCTCTCACAAAACTTCAAGGTTCTCAAATCCGAGAGAAATTTTAACAACCACCTTGGAGTTCCCCTCTCCCTCCTTAAACTGGAAGACGACCATGAAGTCGCGGTCCTCGAAATGGCCATGAGCAGCCCGGGGGAAATCCGAAACCTGACGCGAATAGCGCCTCCGGACATCTCGGTCATTACCAATATCAATCCTGTCCACCTCCAGTTTTTCAAAAGCATCGACGAGATCGCCCTGGCCAAAAAGGAAATACTCGACGGAACCAAAAAAGACGGAACCGCCGTTCTCAACGGAGACGACGCACTAGTCAGGAAAATCTCGAAAGACTGGAAAGGGAAAACGCTCCTCTTCGGTCTTTCGGAAGGATGCGATGTGCGCGCTCACAGTGTTCAAAAGAACGGATGGGAAGGGATTGTATTTAAGCTCGTATACGGAAAACTGCAGGACGAAGTCTGCCTTCCCTTTTTTCATGAGAGCGCCCTGTACAATTTCCTTGCGTCGGCGGCTGTGGGATACGCTTTATCGGTGCCCCTCGATTCACTGCTGACAGGAGCGAAGGCGCTCAAGCCGCTTTCGATGAGAGGCGTTCACCTCCGCCTGCAAAAAAACATACATCTTATCGATGATTCCTACAACTCGAACCCGGCCGCTCTGGAATCGGGTTTGAAAGGGCTGGCAGGTCTTCCTGCCAAAAGAAAAATCGCTGTCCTGGGGGACATGCTGGAACTCGGAAAGACGGAGGCAGAGTTTCACACTGCGGCGGGAAAACAGGCCGCTGAACAGGGCTGGGATATTCTGGTGGCCGTGGGGCCGCTCAGCCGACATATGGCGGAAGGCGCCCTGTCTGCAGGGATGAAAAAAGAACAGGTCTTTCACTTCAAGGATTCTGAAGCCGCAGCTGAGGAGATCCGGTCTCTCGTCCGGGAAGGCGACCTTATTCTGGTCAAAGGATCAAGAGGGATAAAGATGGAAAAAGTCGTTGAAAAACTAAAAGAGGAATAACATGCTGTACTATTTTCTGGTTCCGCTGAGAGAACACTTTTTCTTCTTCAACGTGTTCAGTTACTTCACGGTCAGGACCGCCCTCGCAGGAATCACGGCCTTCCTCCTGTGCCTGATCCTGGGTCCCTGGTTGATCAGGATGCTGAAAAAATACCAGTTAGGAGAAGAGATCTACGCCAATGGTCCAAAATCTCACCTTGAGAAAAAAGGAACTCCCTCGATGGGAGGGATACTGATCATCGGAGCCACTATAATCGCCTCGCTTCTCTGGGGAAATCTGGGGAATTCCTATGTCCGCCTGGCTATGGCCACGATGGTCCTTTTCGGTCTGCTTGGATTCTGGGATGATTTCCTGAAGATCATCAAGAAAAAACCCAGGGGATTGATCATCCGTCACAAACTGTCTTCCCAAATCATCCTCGCCGCGATCATCGGCCTGTATTTTATCTTTCTCGGCTTAACTGGAGAGTTCAGCCTCCAACTGCAGTTCCCGTTTTTCAAGACATGGGTTCCGTACCTCGGCTGGTTTTATCTCTCCTGGATTATGCTCATCCTCGTCGGGTCTTCTAACTCTGTCAATCTTGCTGACGGGCTGGACGGGCTGGCCATTGGCCTGACCCTGATCAGCGCTGGGGCCTTCACGGCTCTCTGCTATGTCACAAGCCGCGTCGACCTTGCAGAATATTTGAATATCACCTATGTTCCTCAGGCCGCAGAACTCACCGTGTTTGTCGGAGGCATGGCCGGAGCCTGTCTGGGCTTTCTCTGGTATAACAGCCACCCTGCCCAGATCTTCATGGGAGATGTGGGAGCTCTCTCTTTGGGAGCCACTATCGGTGTCATATCCATAATGATCAAACAAGAATTCCTTCTCTTCATGGTGGCCGGAGTGTTCGTACTGGAAGCACTCTCCGTCCTCATCCAGGTGTCTTACTTTAGAATGACGGGGGGCAAAAGGGTCTTCAAGATGGCTCCTCTCCACCATCACTTCGAGCTCATCGGATGGTCTGAAGAGAAGATCGTCATACGGTTCTGGATCGTGGGTGTCATCTTTGCCCTTTTCAGCCTGGCCACATTGAAGTTGAGGTAACATGGATCTGGAGGATAAAAAAGTGCTTGTCGTAGGCCTCGGAAGGACAGGGGAAGCAATCTGCGATTTCCTCCTGCAGCACGGAGCACACGTGAAGGTCAGCGAGAAAAAAACGAAGGAAGAGCTCGGTCCAGAAATCACTGACTGGGAGAAAAAAGGGATCGTGATGGAAACCGGAGAGCACGATGAAGCCTCCTTCATCGAGGCGGATTTGATCGTGCCCAGCCCGGGAGTCCCCTGGATTCCGGAGCTCGATGCGGCAGTGAAAAAAGGAATCCGAATCCTCTCGGAAATCGAACTGGCCTTTCTCTTCTTAAAAGGAAAGATAGTGGGCATCACCGGAACCAACGGAAAATCCACCACAGCCACTTTGACACACAAGATCCTGAAGGAAGGAGGCCATCAAGCATTTCTCGCAGGGAACATCGGAAATCCTTTGATAAACTTCGTGGAAAACAGCCTGGACAACCACCTCTATGTCACTGAACTCTCAAGCTTCCAGTTGAAGCACATCGAACAGTTCAGAGCCGCGGTATCGGTTTTCCTCAACGTATCTCCCGACCATCTCGACTGGCACCCGTCTTTCGATGACTATTATGAATCGAAAAAGAAACTCCTTTCCACTCAGAGAGAAAACGACATCGCTATTCTGAATAAGGATGATCCCCTCGTCTGGGAACTTAAAGACAAAACAAAATCCAGGGTTTTCGCATTCAGCCGGAAAACCGATGTGGATCAAGGGTGTTTCCTTCGAGATAACTGGCTAATTCTTAAAGACTCGAGAGAGGAAAAACTGATGAGAGCTCCTGAGATTCCTCTCTTCGGAATCCATAACCTGGAGAACGTCATGGCCAGTGCCCTGGTGGGGCATGCTTTGGACATCCCTGTTTCCAGGATTCGAGAATCTGTAGTTAGCTTCCAGGGTCTCGAGCACCGGCTTGAAAAAGTCACGACTCTCAGAGGGATTGAATTTTACAACGACTCCAAGGCAACGAATGTGGATGCTTCGCTCAAATCCATCCAGAGCTTTGAGCGAAAAATCATCCTCATATTAGGCGGAAGGGATAAAGGAGGTGACTTCCAGAAACTCAAAGGCCCGGTGGCTGAAAAAGTCAAAAAGGTTATTCTCATCGGCGAAGCCAGTGAAAGGATCAGAGAAGCGCTCGAGGGAAGCGTCCCGATGGAAACTGTCTCCTCGTATAGAGAGGCGGTGAGAGTCGGATATTCCGAGGCGGACGCCGATGAAGTGGTCCTCCTGGCACCGGCATGCACGAGCTTTGACATGTTTCAAAATTTCGAGGAAAGGGGCAAGGTTTTCAAGAAAGAAGTCTTATCCCTTAGGAAAGATTTGGAGACAGGGAAGTAACCGAACAATGGAAATATTCAGACCGTACGGATTCGATAAAACACTTTTCGTCACCGTACTGATCCTGTTGGCTTTAGGTCTGATCATGGTTTACAGTTCATCGGCAATTTTGGCCGGTGAAAGACACCAGAACACATTCCATTTCTTCATCAACCAGAGCATCGTGGCCGGCATCGGATTGATCCTGATCTTCCTGATGCTTCCGGTACGAAAACCGTTCTTTCAGAACACTTATTTTGTTTACGGACTCCTGTTTCTTTCTCTCCTCCTCCTGGTGTTGTGCCTGCTCATGCCCGCGCTGGCGAGGACAAACCGCTGGATTCAATTCTTCGGACTCCGGTTCCAGCCATCGGAACTGGCTAAACTCAGTCTCATCCTCTTTTTCGCTCACTACTTTGACCGAAAAAAAGAGAGAATGAACGAGTTTCAAACCCTCATCTTTCCGTTGATCATCCTCACTCTTTTTATCCTGCTGATCATCAGGGAACCGGATTACGGGACCGCCATTCTGGTCTTCCTCATCTGCTTGATCATGCTATTCATCGGAGGAGTGAAGCTCAAATATTTCCTGTTCCTGGGATTGCCTCCGCTCGGTCTTTTCGTGTTTTACCTGTTCCAGGCATCGTACAGAATGGACAGGATTCTCGCCTTCCTATCGCCCGCAAAGGACCCGCAGGGCACCGGATTCCAGATCATTCAGTCCAAACTGGCAATCGGCGCAGGAGGTCTCTTCGGAGTCAGCTTCGGAGGAAGCTCGCAAAAGCTATTCTTTCTTCCCTGCTCTCATACCGATTACATATATGCCATAGTGGGAGAAGAGCTTGGTTTGATCGGAACACTGGCCATCCTGTTCCTTTTTCTTGTGTTTCTCTGGAGAGGGCTGGTGATTTCCAAAAGTGCTCCGAATTTTTTCAGTCAAATTCTCGCTGCAGGACTCACGCTGGCCATCTTTTCCCAGGCTCTGTTGAACATCAGCATCGTGCTGGGCCTGGGCCCCCCGACCGGCATACCGCTGCCTTTCATCAGCTACGGACGGTCCTCTCTTCTCTGCACGCTTTTCGGAGTGGGGATTATTCTCAACATATCACAAAGAAAGAAAAACATCCCAAAAAGGAAATGAAGGAGAAAAAAATCATTATCAGCGGCGGAGGCACGGCAGGGCACATCTACCCCGCTTTAGCCGTCGGGAATAAACTCAAAGAAAATGATGCCTCTCTTCAATTGACCTATGTCGGAACTCACCGGAAACTGGAAAAGAACATCATGGAACACCACAAGGTCGGCTTTATCCCTTTAAAGATAGAAGGATTAAAGGGGAAAGGCCTGAGAACGATCAAATCCCTTTTCCTCCTCCCCTTCTCTTTTCTGAAATCTTTTTCCATACTGCGCCGCATCCGACCAGACCTGGTGATCGGAATGGGAGGATACAGTTCCGGACCAATAGTTCTTCTGGCCTCCTGGATGAAAATCCCCACCCTGATTCTCGAACAGAACCTCTACCCCGGGTTCACCAACAGAATGCTTGTTCCCTGGGTCCGGAAAGCGGTCGTTGCTTTTAAGGGGTCTCTTTCCTATTTCAAGGGAAAAGGGATCTTCATCGGTAATCCTGTGAGGGAGGAATTCTACAATCTATCACCCAAGGCCAGGAACGCAAAGCTCGCGATACTCATATTCGGAGGAAGCCAGGGATCTCACTTCCTGAACAAAGGGATAACCGCTTCCCTTCCTCTTCTCAAGGAGGAAAAGGCGAGCTTGAGGATCTACCATCAAACCGGAGAAAAGGACCTGGAATGGGTCAAGGAGAATTATGCCCAGAACGGGTTTAAAGAAGTGACTGTTGCGCCTTACTTTCTCGATATGGCCAGCTATTTCCAAAAGTCTGATCTCATCATCAGCCGTGCGGGAGCCACCACCATCGCAGAGTTCATCGCCTCCCAAAAAGCGTCAATTCTGATCCCATTCTCTCAAGCCGCGGATAATCATCAGGTTCTCAACGCCGGAGAACTGGAAAAAATAAACGGAGCAGAGATCATCCTGGAAGAGGAGTTCACTCCCGAACTGCTCGTGGAGAAGATTTTTGATCTGCTGCACAACAGGGAAAAGATCGCCCGGATGGAAAAAAATATCGCCCGGATAAAAACAGAAAAGGTCACTGAAAAGATCTCCGATCTCTGTTTTAAGCTCCTGGAAGCGGGACGAAAGGAATAGACAGTGGGAAAACACGTCTACAGAAAAATCAACCATATCCATATGGTCGGCATCGGCGGCACAGGCATGAACGGCATCGCCGAAGTCCTTTTAAACATGGATTATAAGATATCAGGAACGGATATAGCGAAAACCGAAGTCACTCAGCGTCTCGCGCAACTGGGTGCGGAAATATCCATCGGACACGAAGCGAAAAAAGTCGAGGGAGCCGATGTGGTTGTCATCTCCTCGGCCATTAAACAGGACAATGTCGAGGTTGAAGAGGCGCGGCGCCGTAAAATACCGGTTATCCCCCGGGCAGAGATGCTGGCCGAACTGATGCGTATGAAATACGGCATCGCAGTGGCGGGCTCCCACGGCAAAACCACCACCACTTCCATGATCGCTCAAGTGCTCGAATCGGCGGGTTTCGACCCCACAATCGTGGTCGGCGGCCGTTTAAACACTGTCGGTGCCCATGGAAAACTGGGCAAAGGGGATTTTATCGTGGCGGAGGCGGATGAAAGCGACCGCTCTTTCCTGTATTTATCCCCTTTTATCGCCGTCCTCACAAACCTGGACGACGAGCACCTGGACCAGTACCATACAGTCGATGAAATCAAAACAACGTTCATCAATTTCGCGCTCAAAGTTCCGTTCTACTGTCCCGTGATCCTCTGCCTCGATGACCCCAATCTCCAGGCTCTGATCCCCTCTCTTGAGAGAAGAATAATCAGCTACGGATTTTCCACCCAAGCCGATATATTCGCCAGGGACATGCAGTTCGAGAAATTCTCGAGCACCTCGACTCTCTACTGGAAAGGAAAAAAATTCGGAAAACTCAGCCTGAATGTGCCCGGTGCTCATAATATATACAACGCCATGGCCGCAGTGGCTGTCGGGCTGGACCTTGATATACCGCCCGAGGCAATCCTGGAGGCACTGGAAGCCTACTCCGGCAGTGGCCGTCGCTTCGAATTGAAGAAGAAAATCAGCGACATCATGATCATTGAAGATTACGCGCATCACCCGACCGAGGTCAAAGCGACACTCGAAGCTGCCAAGAGAGGCTGGAAACGCAGGACGGTCGCTGTTTTTCAGCCCCACCGCTACAGCCGCCTCTCCGTTTTGATGAACAGCTTTGCCACCTCCTTTAACCAGGCTGATGTACTCATCATCACAGAAATATATCCGGCTGGCGAAACACCGATAGCCGGAGTCTCCGGAAAAGTACTGCATGAAGAAATCGTGCAGTTCGGGCACAAAAATGTGTATTTCGAACCGGATATGAAAAAAATCGCTTCTCTTGTGGGGAAAATGGCTCAACCTGAAGATATGATCCTGATCTTGGGTGCCGGAAACATCTATGAGGTTATCCCTGACATCATCAAAACACTGGAGTCCAAAGGATAAAATGGCGTACAACCTCAATCCGTCTGTCCGGAACAGGACACACACGTTCCTCTCCGAACCGGTGCAGTTCCAGCGCGGAAGAGGGAAAACCAAGACGAAAAAAATCCAGAGGAAAATCAGACTGAGATTCATGCATATTCTGTTCTATTTGATCCTGATCGGCGGGATATTCTACGCGCTGCAGCAGGCGTATCTCTTCCTGATCTCCTGGGATAAACTGGACATCAAAGATGTGACAGTCCTCTCCCGTATGCCCGAGATCAAGGAAGAAACTCAGCGATTTTTTGAGGGGAAACATCTCGGCAACATCCTTCTTCTGGATATCGGTCTCCTCCAGGAAAAGTTCACCGCGCACAGATGGATCAAAGAAGTCCGTGTGAGGAAAATTCTTCCCTCCTCTCTAAAGGTCGAGATCAAAGAAAGGACTCCTGTCGCCCTGCTGAAACTGGACCATACCTATATGATTGACGAAGACGGAGTCTTTCTTGAGAAAATCGAGCAGGGAGAAAAAGCGAACCTTCCTCTCCTTATCGATTCGAATAAATTCAAAAAGGACTACGAGGAAAAATTAAACCTGGCTTGGGAATGTCTCCGCAGTTTCGCTCCATCGGAGAAAGAACGGCTTGAAGTCCTCGACCTGACAGAATACGAGAACGTGATTGTCCGGCTCAAAAACAATCAAACGCGGCTGATCCTGGGAAATGACCGATTCTCCGAGAAAATCAGCCTGTACAGAAGGCTTCGAGCAAAGCTGGAAAGATTTGGTGACCTGGAATACGTTGACCTCCGACTGCACGACCGGATCTACATTAAGCCTAAGAGAAACATCGCCCAGAGGAATTTCATTCCCAACGCCAACAAGGAGGCTTTCTGATGCCTAAAAATAGTTATATTGTTGGATTGGACATCGGAACAAAAAAAATCGCTGCCATCATAGGCGAAATCGGAGAGAACAACAAGGTCGAGATCATCGGCGTCGGAGCAGCCGAGTCCAGAGGATTGAGAAAAGGAGTCGTGGTTAATCTTGAAGCCACGGTCAGCGCTATCAAAAAAGCCCAGGAAGAAGCAGAGCTTATGGCAGGGTATGAAATCGACCGGGCCTTCGTCGGAATCTCCGGGGCACACATCAAAAGCTTCAACAGCAGAGGAGTGATCGCTGTCTCCGGGAAAAACAGGGAAATCAGTCGTGAGGACATCAAACGCGTTATCGACCAGTCGAAGGCTGTATCCATCCCTCCGGATAGAGAGATCATTCATATCATTCCTCAAGAATTCGTGGTGGATGACCAGGATGGGATCAAGGACCCGCTGGGCATGAGCGGAATCAAGCTCGAAGTCAACGTGCATATCGTCACGAGCGCGACAACCTCTGTCCAGAACCTGAGAACCTGTGTCGGGCGGGCCGGGATCGAAGTCGAACAGGTTGTTCTCAACCAGATCGCGGCCAGCGAAGCCACCCTCACGCACGACGAAATGGAGCTCGGTGTAGGGATGATCGACATCGGAGGCGGAACGACCGAAATCGCCATCTTCGAACGCGGAAGCTTATGGTACACCTCCATCATTCCGATCGGTGGAGACAACTTCACGAATGACATCGCTGTCGGCCTCAGGACCCCAATTCCGGAAGGGGAAAAGATCAAGAAAAAATTCGGCTGTGTTTCCAGCACTCTGCTCGATGACCAGGAGACGCTCGAGGTTCCATCGGTCGGTAGAGGAAAGAAACCCCGTATTCTCTCCAGACAGTTGCTGGCGGATATCATCCAGCCAAGAGCAGAGGAGATCTTTCGGCTTGTCGACAATGATGTGAAAAGGATGGGATACGAAAAATCCCTGAATTCCGGAGTCGTCCTCACGGGCGGCACCGCGCTCCTCGAAGGTTTAGAGGAAGTGGCGGAGGAAATTTTTGATCTTCCGGTCAGACGCGGCGATCCCAGTGGCGTAGGCGGGCTTGTTGACAGGGTCAACACACCAGACTATGCCACTTCAGTCGGCCTTCTTCTTTATGGTAACAAGCAGTGGAAAGAAAAAGGCCTGTCCAAAGATAGAAAAGGAAGCCTTTGGGCCAAGATCAAAGACTGGCTCAAGGAAGCATAGGAGGTAAAAATGACTGAAGAAATGAAAAACAAATTAAAATTTCATCTGGTGGAGGAACGCTTCGGCGCCAAAATCAAAGTCGTTGGAATTGGCGGCGGGGGGGGGAACGCGATCAACAGGATGATCCAGGCAGGAATCGAAGGAGTGGAGTTCATCTCAGTCAACACAGATCTCCAGGCACTCAGCAGTACCAAGGCGAGAACGAAAGTCCAGATCGGGGAGAAACTGACAAAAGGCCTGGGCTCGGGAGGACGACCGGACACCGGCAAGGAAGCCGCGATCGAGGATACGGAAAAACTGATCGAGATCCTTCAGGGCGCGGATATGGTCTTCCTGACAGCGGGTCTGGGAGGCGGAACAGGAACCGGATCAACTCCGATCCTGGCCAACCTGGGTTCAGAATTGGACATACTGTGCATTGCCATAGTGACTCTTCCGTTCGAATTCGAAGGAAAGGTCAGAGCCAAGCAGGCCCAGGAAGGATTATCCGAATTAAAAGCGGCCGTGGACACGGTCATCGCCATTCCCAACGAACGACTGCTCCAGACAGTCAACCTTGACACCTCGATCCAGGATGCATTCAAAATGGCTGATGACATACTCCGACAAGCGGCTCAGGGAGTCTCTGACTTGATCACTAAACCCGGATTGATCAACCTTGACTTCGCAGACGTCAAAGCCATCATGAAAGGCATGGGCATGGCTTTCATGGGCACCGGGATGGCATCCGGAGAGAACAGGGCTGTGGACGCCGCGCAAAAAGCCATCTCCAGCCCTCTGCTTGTGGACACATCGATAGACGGTGCTCAGGGAGTCCTGATCAATATCACTGGTGGCAAAGATGTCACTCTCCATGAGGTCTCTAAAGCGTCCGAGCTCATTCACAACCAGGCGCATCCCGAAGCCAACATCATTTTCGGTACGGTGATTGATGAAGGATTGAAAGAAATGGTGAAAGTGACGGTCATTGCCACCGGTTTCGACCTGGCCTCCCGCATCGAAGCAGAAGCACAGGAAGACTTCCCTCCTATGGAACCGAAAACGCCTCCTCCTTTCAAGGTTCAACGCGATACGCCTCCCTATCTGTTCGAGCCGAAAGGAAGCCAAACCCCCTGGGACAGACCGTCCTGGGAGAAAAAATGGGAGCCCTATGAAACACCTTCTTTCATCAGGAAAAACAAAACCACTCCCCTGAGAAAGACTCCCGATGAAATCAGCTGATCTGGCCGTTTTAGGATGCGAGCAGCTTGTCACCTGCGGGGGTCCGATCCCGAAGAGGAAAGACGCCCTGCAGGATGTGGCGGTCATTGAGAAAGGCTGTATCGCTTCCCACCAAGGACGGATTGTTTTCATCGGAGATGAGAAAAGCTACACCAAAGAAGTCAGGTTAGAGGACAACAGCGTCTGTATCGAAGGAAGCGGCCTGGTCGGTCTTCCGGGATTTGTTGATCCCCACACGCACCTTCCTTTTGCCGGAACCAGAGAACAGGAGTTCGTCCTGCGCCTCAAAGGCGCCACTTACCAGCAGTTGGCTGAGAAGGGCATGGGGATCCAGACAACCGTCAAAGCCACGCGTGACGCATCCAAGCAGGAGCTTATTTCGCTCTGTCTCAAACGCCTGGACAGGATGCTCTTGCACGGGACCACCACCGTCGAGGGCAAGAGCGGCTACGGACTGAACTTCGAGGACGAGATCAAACAGCTCGAAGCGTTGCGAGAGGCTGACGGTCTTCATCCGGTCGATGTTATCTCCACTTTTATGGGAGCCCACGAAATCCCGCCGGAATACAAAACACGAAAAAACGCATACATCGACCTTCTGATCGACAAAATCCTCCCGGAGGTGAAAAAGGATAACCTCGCGGAATTCTTTGATGTCTTCTGCGAAGAAGGGGTGTATTCGATCGAAGAAACAAGAAAATTGGTGAGAGCCGCGAAAGAGGCAGGATTCAAGATCAAGATCCATGCCGATGAGTTCTCACCCCTTGGAGGCGCGCAGCTTGCCGCTGAAGAAGGCGCCAGCTCAGCCGACCATCTCATCAACATCACTGATGAGGGAATCCAAAAGCTCGCCCAAAGCCAGACAGCGGCCATTCTTCTTCCCGCGGTCTCCTTCTTTCTGATGCTCGAGAAAAGGGCTCCTGTTCGAAAGCTCATCGAAAAGGAAACGATCGTCGCCCTGGCCACGGATTTCAACCCGGGAAGCTCAATGACCGAATCCATGCTCTTTGTCCTGCAGTTGGCGGTCTTCACCCTGAAGATGTCTGTCGAAGAAGCCATTAACGCGGCCACCGCGAACGCCGCATTCGCACTCGCCAGGCATGAGGATGCGGGGAGCCTCGAGCCAGGTAAAAAAATGGACCTCGTTCTCTATGACGCGCCGAATTATCCATCGATTGTCTACCATCTGGGCATTAATCCCATCCAGCACGTCATCAAGGACGGGAAACTCGTCGTCAAAGACGGACAAATCTTGAAAGTGAGTTAAATGAAATTCTTCCATCTCAGTGCTGCAATTGTATTATTAATTCTTTTTTCCTCCATTGGAAATGCCACAGAAGAAATGGCGGAAAAGACCGGGAAAAGCTGTGCCTTCTGTCATTTAGATCCTTCAGGAGGAGGTGAGCTGACAGAGGCAGGAAAAGACTATCTCGAGAAACTTGCCACAGAAGGCGATGAAACACAGAAAGAAGTTTTACAAGTAGGGAGAAAGAACGTTCTCCATTTTGTTCGTCTCATCGCCGGCTATCTTCACATTATTACAGCCATATTTTGGTTTGGGACCATTCTCTATGTGCATCTTGTTCTTAAGCCGTCCTATGCTGCTCGAGGTCTTCCTAAAGGAGAAGTCAAAGTTGGTCTTGTCTCCATGATCATAATGGCAGTAACCGGTACAATCCTTTCCATTTTTCGAATTCCGTCTTTATCAGTCCTTTTTGAGACGCGTTTCGGTATCTTGCTCATCATTAAAATCTCTATTTTTCTCATGATGGTTTGCTCTGCGCTTTATGTCGTTTTTTTCATCGGACCGAAATTGAAAAAAAGGAAAGGCGCTAAACATCTCGAACCAAAAGGAGGCCTGACTGTTGACGATCTGATGCATTTCAATGGCACCGAAGATATGGCTGCTTTCTTCGCTTATAAAGGAAAAATATACGATGTGAGCAAAAGCCAGCACTGGAAGAACGGCACTCATTTCAGTAAACACAGTGCGGGGGCTGACCTGACGGGCATGCTCAAACAAGCCCCGCACGGTGAAGAAAAAGTAATGGAAATGCCCCAAGTCGGAAAATTAATTCCTGCACAGGCAGAAAAAAAGCGTCCTCGCCACGAAAAAATCTTTTATTTTATGGCCTATATGAACCTGGTATCAGTCTTCCTGATTACACTCATCCTGGCCCTCTGGCGCTGGTTGTAAAAAAGGGACCTTTCCCCTTTTTTTATTCGAAAGGACAATCGGGGAGAAGGAAACGATCATGATACTGAATAGAATAGATGCTGCTCCTCTCTTCATGGTCAGGACTTCTCTACTCCGTCTTTTTTCATTTTTAAAATGACAAAAGAGCTTATCTTTGAATCAATCAGGCCTGCCGGATCAACTCCTCAACTTTTGCCGCAGCGATTCGGCCGACGCGTTTACAGACCTCCGATGTTCTCCCTTCCGTCTTGATACCAGAACAATGGTATGGTGCCAGAGAGGGCCACCATTTCCAGTATTCATCGACTTTTTTTACCCATATCTCCTTGGCTTCTTCCCTTCCCACTTTTAACTTCCCCACAGAAAGGCCAATAGCCATGACTCCGCCCGTGAGGAAACCGCAAAGATTTTTGTGGCCGATCCCTCCGCCAAAGCCACTGGCAACCCAGAATAATTCTTTTGGCTTTTTCATGAACTTCAACGAAACAATGAGAATCGATTCCGCACAATTGTAACCATTCTTATAATAGTTCAACAAATCCTTTGCCATCACCGAACGGTTTATGATCCTCAACTCTTCTGGCGTCAGTTCCTCTCTGACTTCCCGGGGCTTTTGGCCCGTGGACAACCAGGATTCAGATGATTCCAAAAGTTTACCCCCGAGTAGAACAGCAGGAAATGAGGCCATAAATTCCCTTCTTGGCATGACCAAGACATCTCGTCTTTTCATCAATCCTCCTTGTTTCAGGGTCAAGGGACTATCACCCAGATTTCTCTTTCATCCCAAGAACACTTGAGTTGATCGAGAATGAATTCAGACAAGTCAAAATTCATTCAAGTCAATATTAGAATTTGAATTGGAAATCAATGTCAAGAAAAACAAAAAAACTCATAAAAGAAATCTATGGATTTTTTCGTTTTTTTTAATCCCGGTTTCATCCGTTCATCTGATCATCGACTTCCTGTCTCCCGGGTCTAAAAATATTTATCCAGCATTCTGTACTGGATGGCCTCGGAAACATGGACCGGGTTGATTTTCTCTTCTCCACCCAAATCAGCGATCGTTCGAGCCACCTTGAGAGCCCGGGTGTACGCTCTGGCGCTGAATCCCAGACGGTCCACGGCCATCTCCAGGAGTTCTTTCCCTTCTCCATCCACCTGGCAGAACTTCTTCACTTCTTTCGTTCCCATCTGGGCATTGCAGTAGATCTTTTTCCTTTTCAATCTCAGAAGTTGTTTCTTCCTGGCTCTCGCCACCCTTTTCCTTATCTCGGCTGAGCTCTCTCCCTGGTCTCTGGAAACCATATCCTTGAACTCGACCCGGGGAACCTCGATCTGGATATCGATGCGGTCCAGTAGAGGTCCGGATATTTTGGAATAATAGCGGCTTTTCTGGGTGTCGGTGCAGTCGTACTCCGAGGAGGCGAGACCGCCAAAAGCGTCTTCGCAGGGATTCATGGCCGCCACGAGCATAAAGGAGGAAGGAAAGGTCACGGACATCGAAGAGCGGGAGACCGTCACCGTCCCTTCTTCAACAGGCTGCCTCAGATCCTCCAGCACTCTCCTTTTAAATTCCGGCAGCTCATCCAGGAACAAAACACCATGATGAGCCAGGCTGACCTCACCAGGTTTGGGGATGAGCCCCCCGCCGATCAACCCGGCATCAGAAATGGTATGATGGGGAGCGCGAAACGGCCTTTCTCCGACAACTCCTTTATCCTTCAAGAGGCCGGAAGCGCTGTAGATCCTGGTGACCCCGATAATCTCGCTGAAAGTCATCGGAGGTAAAATCGTCGGAAGCCTCTTGGCGATCATGGTCTTCCCCGCACCGGGAGGGCCGATCAAAAGTACGTTGTGACCGCCTGCCGCCGCAACCTCGAAAGCGCGCTTGGCATGCTGCTGGCCCCGAATCTCCTGAAAATCCATCTCATATTCCGATTGTGGCAGAAGCTCCTGCAGAGAATAGCTACAGGGAGAAATCTCATCCGTTCCTGAGAGCAGTTTCACAACCTGCACGATGTTTTCCATCCCGTAAACATCAATATCCGGAACCAAAGCCGCCTCTTTCTCGTTCTCCGCGGGAACGATTATCCCTTTGAACCCGGCTTCCTTGGCAAGCACGGTAGAGGAGAGGATCCCTTTTCCGGGTTTGAGCCTTCCGTCCAGCGCGAGTTCTCCTAAGAAAAGATAATCGCGCAGGTTTTCATGCGGGAAAAGGTCAAGATGGGCGAGGAGTCCGAGTGAGATCGGCAGGTCAAAGGCCGACCCTTCTTTTCTGCGGTCTGCCGGAGCCAGGTTGATGATGATCTTCCGCGAGGGAAACTTATAACCGCAATTTTTCAAAGCGGCCCTGACTCTTTCTTTACTCTCCCGCACCGATGCATCCGGCAGCCCGACCGTGATGAAGCCGGGAATCCCGAAGGAGATATCGACCTCCACATCCACAAGATACGCATCGATTCCGATCAAAGAGGCACTGGCAATCTTGAACAGCATTTCCGGTCATCCTGAAAGACGAACGGACTCA
>SOIA01000181.1 GCA_004378665.1 Candidatus Aminicenantota bacterium | reverse complement strand
GTCAAAGCCCGAGTTCTTGGTCGATGCCCTGCATGGCTTCAATGCAGATGGAGATGAACTCATCGGGCTCTAACGGGATGTTCTTGCACTGCTCGATGTCTTCTCTCCTCGCACCCCGTGCAAAGCTTTTTTCCTTGTAGCGTCTCTGCACAAATCCCAGGTCTATTTCCTTGAGCTTTTTGCTGGGATGCATCAACGTGGCGGCGATAATCAGTCCGGTCAGGGGATCGATGGAAAAGATGGCCCAGTCCATCGTGCTCTCGCAGGGCACCTGAGCCGCATGGGCTTTGACCGCATGAATGATCTCTTCGTCGATTCCGTGTTCCGCCAAGATCTTGACCGTCTCGGTGGTATGGAGTTCCGGGCTTTTCTCTGTAATCTCATAATCCATGTCATGGAGAATTCCAGCCAGCCCCCATTTCTCCTCATCCTGACCGATCCTCCGGGCCACAGCTTTCATGCAGGCTTCCACTGCCAGGGAATGCTTGATCAGGTTTTTGTTTTTGAGGTGTTCTTTAACGAGCTCTAAAGCCTCTTCTCTATTCATTCTTCTCACTCCTTTCTATAATTTATTTCAATTTTTGACTCTCTTGCACTGAAAACGGAATCTCCGCTGAGGCATTCTCTTCCTCATCGAAAACTCTGACACCGACAATATAATCTCCTGTTTTCTCCGGAAACCAGGCCCAGGAATTGTTCTCTGAGCTTTCCTGGACCACGACTTCCTCCTCCCCTTCTTTCAGATAAAACTCGTACTTCGGCATGAAAAAGCCAATGACGGATGCGGTGAATTTGACTTCCTCACCGACTTTTTGGGGAGATTGTTTGGACGCTTTCAGGGACACCCTCACTCTCTTCTTCAGGAATAAAATTCTTCCACTGTCCTTCTGGTCGTCATAGAGGCTGAAGAGAAGATAAGGGTCGAGCCACACAGGATTGGATTTGAGCTCCTGCTTGGCATCAAACCCGCCGACGCTCTCTCCCGTTTCCAGGTCAAAGCTCACCAGGACAGGAGAAAGCGAGGAAACAACCACCCGATCCCCTGAGACTTCAAGCCGATAAAGACTCCTGGAGGGGATCATTTGCCACCAGAGAATATGACCTTTCTTTTTGTGCAGGCAGTACACCACATTATTCCAGCAGAGGAAAAGAATCCTCTTTCCTGAAACAACAGGAGACGTAAAGATCTTCCCCCCGGTCTTGACTTTCCACCTCTTCTTTCTCTTTTGAATACTGAAACAGTAGAAATGATGGTCATCCGAACCAAAATAAACAAGATTCTTCTCGATAAGAGGAGTGCCCCGAATCTTCCCTTTGACCTTAATCTTCCCGATGAGATGTCCTTCCCATGAGAGGATATACAGATTGTGGTCATCACAGCCAAAAAAGATCTTGTTGTCTGCGAAAACAGGAGTTGAGTGGATGGCGCCTTCGGCCTGGAATCTCCAGAGCTCCTTCCCGTTTACGGTATCGAAAGCATATAAATTTCCCTTTTCTGTACCGAAGCATACGGCAGTATTGAGTTCCACAATTCCGGATGTGATGCCCTCCTCAACATCAATCTTCCAGAGAAGGTTCCCTTTTTTATTCAGGCAATAAAGGGTACTGCTCCTGTCATAGACATAAATATTTTCCGTGCCAACGGATGGAGGGCTCATTAAATCCTCGGACACCTTGGCCTCCCATAACATTTGACGCTCCGCTCCATCAAAACAATACACGTTTCCATTCTGAGTCGAGAGATAGAGTTTGTCCCCATCTCTCTCGATATGGTCGATAATCCTTCCTGGATAGACAATCTCCCCTGCTTTCACCAAAGGAAAAAAGACACCCGAAGGATAAGAAGGAGCTTTTGTCCTGAACACAGAACAGGAGCCGAGGAGGAAAAAAACCAGGAACAAAAGGATGATTTTTTTCATGTTTGACGCAAGGCACATTGAAAACACTTCTCTCTCCCTCTCTCTTCCATCTTTACATAAACTAAGGAGGTTGATATCATTCAAAAGAGAGAGTAATGATTAACTACATTATGCTCTATAAAATACGAAAAAAAGTCAAAAAGATTCTGAAGGAAAAAATCGCCGAAGATGAGCTGGCGACTACGCCGACATCCTGCGTGGGCTGTGTGGCGGATGATATCAGCTGGGAAATCTATTATCTTCTCAAA
>SOIA01000266.1 GCA_004378665.1 Candidatus Aminicenantota bacterium | reverse complement strand
AGAGTCGATCATGGCCAAAAAAATCCCTTTAAACTTTTACGATATACAAAGCAAGCAGAAGAAGAAAAGCGTTTTCCTGGTATTCTTCCTGTTCTTTTTTTATTTCCTGGCCATCGGCTTCATATCCTTTGTTTTCGTATTGAGCTTCGGTTTTATCCTGAGCAAGGAAGCTTTGCTGTCTGCCGTTTTCCTGAGAAAACTCCTCCTTTTTGATGCGGCGGTTGCCATCATCATCGCGACCTTCCACTATGTGGATGCCAGAAGATTCGGGGCAAAATTCATCCTCAAACGCCTTGATGCCCGCGCGCCGGACCTCTCCGACCGGTACCACCAGCGATTCGCCAACACTGTGGATGAGATGAGAATCGCAAGCGGGATGCCTAAGGTCAAGCCGCATGTCATCCCTTCCTTTGCCGTCAATTCCATGGCCGTGATCTCGGCGGATGACACACCGAATGTCATCGTCACCGAGGGACTTCTTGCCGAATTCACAAGAGATGAACTCCAGGCTGTGGTCGCCCACGAGCTGGCCCACATCCTCCGCGGTGATACTTTCTACATCACCCTGGTCTGCTCTCTCGCCAATTTCTTCGAGCGGTTAAGGCAAGCGATCGAGCCCGAACCCACGTCTCACAGTTATAAATCTCAACCCAAGGGGGGCGGAGCCGTTGCACACCTGATGGTTTACATGGCCGTGTTCATATCCAACATACTGATGCATCTGCTCAGCACGCTCATCAGCCGCCAGAGAGAGATCCTCGCGGATGCGGCTGCCGTGGAATTGAGCCGGAACCCGAAGGCGCTCGGCCGGGCCATCTACAAAGCCCATCTGAAAAATTCTTTTGTCGGAGATTTCAACGTTGCCTACAGCCCGCTTTTTATCGTTCCGCCCGAATCCAAAGGAAGCGAGTCAGACGGATTCTTTGCCCGCGTGTTCAACTCCCATCCTCCTCTGATGAGAAGAATCAGACTCCTCGCCAACATGCTCAAGACACGACCGGCCAGGATCATCCAGGAAGTCTGGGAGATCCAGAAAAAGCGGGAAAAAGCCCGCACTGTCGTGTCTTCTCTGGAGGAAACATCCGAGGGAGAAAGAATCCCGGCAGAGCATCCCGAAGAGAGCGCCGAACAAGAAGGGAAAGTGTGGTCTATTCAGGACAGGAAGGGGAGTTGGCTGGGACCTTATTCCCTCGAGGAGCTCCTGTCTGCTCGGTCTTTTTTCCCGCTGGCCAAGGTCAAGAACATGCCGGAGGAGATCGAGGCCCGGGCCAGAGAGTTTCCCCAGATTCGAGCCGCGATCCGGAAAATCAGAAAGAGACAATTTATCGATCCCGGCAAGCAGAACAAGTGTCCCCGCTGTCGTGTCTCTCTCAAAGGCGGTTACTATGAGGGTGTTCCGATGAAAATCTGCCCGCAGTGCAGCGGAAAGCTGGTGGATTCCACGTTCAAAGAGCGGATAATCACTCGGAAGGAAATCAAATTTTCAGATTACCTGGTCCAAAAAGCCCGGGACTTCAAGAACAGCTTCATGCAGAACCCGTTCCAAATCAAAAAGATCGCTTTCGAAAAATCTACAAGGATCTCATGCCCGAGCTGCGGTTCCCGCATGGTTCCCCGGCCATACAGCCTGCATTATGTCATCCCGGTGGACAAATGCATGTCCTGCAACAAAATCTGGTTCGACGCGGATGAACTGGAAATCCTCCAGATTCTCATCGAAGGACGGTAGTTCCAATCCCATCCTCAGCGTCTGATCCGAAAAATAAACGTGCAGGTATGAATAGAACATGAAAGAAAGGAATGACACCATGAACGAAGGAGTCATCATCCGTGCAGAGGAAGAAAAAGACTACGCGAAGATCACTGAAATCAACGACCTTGCCTTCGGACAAAAGAACGAGGGACTGCTGGTCGAGAGGCTGAGACAGACCGAAAATTATATTCCCGCGTTATCTCTTGTGGCAGAGCTGAATGATGAGATCATCGGGCACATTCTCTTCTATCCGGTAACAGTCCAATCCGCCGGATCGAGATATCCCACGTTGTCTTTGGGGCCGATGGCGGTGATTCCCGAATACCAGCGGAAAGGAGTCGGCAGCCGGCTGGTTTTCGAAGGATTTGAAGCCGCAAAGGCACTCGGACATGAATCTGTCATCGTGATCGGGCATCC
>SOIA01000022.1 GCA_004378665.1 Candidatus Aminicenantota bacterium | reverse complement strand
ATACTGGTTGCCACAGAAAGCACAAGAAGATTAAAGCCTTTTGTCGGGTCCGTTTGACTTTCTTGTGTTTTTTTCCTAGATCGAAAGGATTCAGAGATCATTCTCGTCCCGATGATGAGAAGCAAGCCGAAGGCCACCCAGTGGTCAATAGGCTCTATAAAGTCCAGGAGGATGCTTCGCGTAGCCTGCCAGCCGATGAGAGGCATCATGAACTGAAAAAAACCGAAATGAAAAGCCATCCTCAAAGATTGTCTTCTTGAAAGTCTTTCAGGGCCCAAACTGACTCCGACAGAAACAGCAAAGGCATCCATCGCCAGAGCAAGTGCCACAGCCAATACAAGAATAAAATTCATTTCTCTCTATTTCTTTTTAAAAATATGCATGACCTTATATAAGACTGTTCGATATATCTCTCTCTTCACTGCCTTTTCGTTCCAAAAATAATACTTCCGATCTTTTTATTCCTTCGCCGCCAGGAACTCCAGAGCCAGGCTGGTCATCAGGAGGGTTGCCCGGGGTAAAGCTTTCTCATCCAGGTCAAAGGCAGGGTGGTGATGGGGAAATTCCATTCCGTCTCCCATCCCGAAGAACAAAAAGGCTCCGGGAACTTTCTGGAGGAAATAGGCAAAATCCTCACCCCCCATGACCGGGTCGATCTCTTGAATTCTGTCTTCTCCCAGAGTATTCCGGGTCACTTCGAGCACAAAATCAGTCATGCCCTCAGGATTGATAAGAGAAGGATAGCCCTTTTCATACTCAAACTCAGCCGTGGCACCAAAGGTTTTGCAGGTTTCCTCGACGATCTCCTTCAAGCGTTTTTCTGCTAAAGACTGAATAGAAGAATCAAAGGTCCTGACGGTTCCGGTCAGAGACACTTCGCCGGGAATGATATTATATATGGTCCCGCCCTTCACGGTCCCGAAGGAGACCACAACCGGTTTAAGAGGATCCACGTTTCGACTGACAATGCTCTGGATGTTCACCACAAGGTGGGATGCCACGAGGATGGGGTCCACTGTCGTATGAGGCATGGAGCCGTGGCCGCCTTTTCCTCTCACGGTGACTGTGAACGCATCGGGCTGGGCCATCATCGCTCCCTTCACGATCCCGACGAAACCGGTCGGGAGAGGCTGCCAGAGATGGAGCCCGAATACGGCGTCCACTCCCTTTAACGCCCCCTCCTCGATCATCTTTTTCGCGCCCCCCGGGATTCTCTCTTCTGACGGTTGGAAGAGAAAGACAACATTCCCTTTGAACTGGTCTTTTCTGTGAGAGAGAACCTCCGCCGTTCCCATCAGGATAGCCATATGGCCGTCATGGCCGCAGGCGTGAGCCGCTTCCGGATTCTCCGATATGTATTCCTTGTCTCCCTCTTCTTTGAGAGGAAGAGCATCGATATCCGCCCGCAGGGCCACCGTTTTTCCCCCAGGCCGGCCCTCAAGGATTCCCCGCAGACCTGTTTTCGCGCATGCAGAGACAGGGATATCCAGACCCTCCAGGAACTGACGTATCACAGAGGATGTGCGCTTCTCCTCGTAAGCGATCTCCGGATGGCGGTGAAAATCACGCCGCCATTCGATTATTTTTCCGGATAATTTCTCTATGTCTTTCTTCACTCCATCAATCATTTGAATCCTCCGTTCGAAGGCTTTGTCATGAGGCTGACCACAATTGCGAAGAATGAATTCACCGCAAGACCAACAAATCCCGCGTTCATCCCCAAGAAAGGATCATTTTTGCTCAGGATGAGGATGATGACCACGGTGACTCCCGCAACCAAGCCACACAAAACTCCCATCTTGGTCACACGTTTCCAGAATAATCCCAAAACGACTCCTGGGAAAAACTGACTGACACCATTGTAACCAAATATCAGAAGAGGGACTAACTCGTTGGGGAAAAAAATGGCAAAAACGAGAGCAAAAACCATGATCACCAGAACCATGAAACGCGAGAGAGCCATGACTTTTTCCTCGCTCATCTGGGGTTTAAATCCTGCCTGGCAGACATTTTTCGCTAAAAGAGTGGATGCGAAAAGAACCAGGATCGCGGAAGGGACCATGGCGGTCACCGCTCCGGCGGCTCCGATAAAACCCATGAACCAAGAGGGATAAGTCTTGTTGACAAGGACCAAAAAGGCCATATCTCCGTCTTCCAATCCGGGAATGACCAAAAGAGCGGTGAACCCGACCATAAAGATGAGGAGAATCGGGATTTGATAAAAAGGCATGATTATGGCATTTCTTTTGATAATCTTGGCGCTCTTTGCGGAAAAGGCAGAGCCAAAGACATGGGGCCACATGTAAAAACCCAACCCCATCACCAGTAATGTCGACATGATCCAGAGTACATTCATCTGCGGAGCGGCCCCGGGAAAAACCAGGAAGTCAGGTTTTTGCTCGATCAATTTGCGAAACATCTTCCCGAAACCACCAAAATAGATATGCGGGACTCCGATGCCCACGATAAAAACCGCAAGTATCATCAGGATATCCTTAACGATGGCGACCCAGGCTGTTCCCTTGATACCGCTGGTGTAAACAAAGGCACAGGTCAGGACAAAAGAAATCCCTATAGCAACCTTGGGATCAACCGCTCCGTTGCTGGCCACTTGGACGATCAAGCCCAAACCTTTGAGCTGGAGCTGAAGATAGGGGATTATGCAGACAACACCGATCAGGGCGACAAGAACGCCAAGATAGCGGCTGTCGTATCTTTTAATGAAAAAATCAGGTTGAGTGTGAAGGCCGTACCGTTTGCCCACTTTCCATAAAGCAGGCAGTATAAAAAAAGAAACAGTATACGCAAGGGCACCGTATATCAAAATATAAAAAGTCGGGGCTCCCTTGGAATAGGCCCAGCCGCTTGCTCCCAGAAAAGTAAACGTCGTGTAGATCTCCCCGGCCATCAGAAGCCAGATCAAAATGATCCCGAACTGGCGGCCTCCAACAGTCCAGTTTTCCAGGTTCATCTTGACTTTTCTCCCCGCATAAATACCCAGGAAAGAGGACAGGATGATCGTGGTAAAAATAATGATCAGGGCGAGGTTCAACTTTAATCCTCCTCTTCAGGTGGGTTGTACTTCTTTTCCAGTAAATAGGCCACAAAGAGAATCAGTGGAGTCAGGATGACCCAGGAGAGAATCCAGAACAGCAGGAAAGGCAGACCCAGGATCACAGGCTCAATCCGGTTCACTAGAGGAAGAGCAAAAACAAGAGTGACAAACGGGATCGCTCCAAGAATCAAAGCCAGCTTTGTCCCTTTTCGCATGAATACCTCCTTTTTGAGAGTGCGCCCATTATAACAAAAGGAAAAAGGAGAAAAAACAAAAAAGGGGACAGGCAACTTTTTTTTGCGCTTTTATCCTCTGAGCATTAGACTTATAATAATACTCCAAGCATCAGAAACGAACGCCACTTTTTATAAATTGAGACTGAAACAAACAATTTCATCATGGAAAACACGATCGTTCTCAGGGGAGTCAGGGTTCACAACCTGAAAAACATCAACCTCGATATTCCCCTGGATAAACTTATCATCGTTACAGGCGTGAGCGGTTCGGGAAAATCCTCTTTAGCATTTGACACTCTCTACGCCGAAGGCCAGCGCCGCTATATTGAATCCCTCTCTTCCTATGCCCGGCAGTTCCTGGAAAGAATGGATAAGCCCGATGCCGACCTCATCGAAGGAATCACTCCGGCGATCGCCATTCAACAGAAAGCCGTCACGAAGAATCCACGTTCGACTGTGGCCACTGTCACAGGAATCTACGATTTTTTAAGGGTTTTTTTCGCCCGGATCGGCACGATCCACTGCCTGGAATGCGGCAATCCTGTTCGAAGAGACACGATCGACTCGATCGTCGAAACACTCTTCAAACTTCCCTCCCAAGCCAAAATTCAGGTCTCCTTTTCCTGGTCGTTGGAAAAAGGCCTTGGTCCTCTCCGAAAGGGAGGTTTTTTCAGGATCATCCAACAAAATAAAGCTGTCCATATCGACAAAGCCAAGCTCGAAAAAGAAGGCACGATCGATGTCCTCGTCGACAGGATGGCTTTGGAAAGAGAGGAGAGAGAAAGGCTTGTGGACTCCCTCGAGATCAGCCTGCGTGAAGGGAACGGAAAAATCAAGGTCCGGACAGACACAAACCAGGAGTTCATATTCTCCGACAGGCTTGAGTGCAAGACGTGCAAGATCCTGTATGAAGAGTCTTTCCCCAATCTCTTCTCGTTCAACAGTCCCCAGGGGGCGTGCCCTGTCTGCCACGGGTTCGGCGACCTGGCCGTTCTGGACGAGGACAAGATCATCCCCGATAAGAACAAATCTCTTGAAGCGGGAGCCGTCGAACCCTGGACCAAGCCTGCCTCGCGCCGGCTGATGAGGAAATTGATCCTCGAAGCGCAGACCCGGGGGATTCCCACCGATGTCCCTTTCAAGGATCTCAGCGACGAATGGAAAAAGTTCGTCTTCGAAGGCGAGGGCCGCTACAAAGGAGTCAAGGGTTTCTTCGAGAGGCTCCAGAGAAAAAAATACAAAGTCCAGGTCAGGGTTTTTCTGAGCCGGTACCGGAAATACATTCCTTGCCCCGAATGTCATCAAATGCGCCTCAACCCTCAAGCCCTGAGCGTAAAGGTCGAAGGGCTCTCGATCAGCCAGGTCGTCCAGATGACAGTTCGTGAGGCCTTCGATTTTTTTAAAAAACTCCAGTTGACTCCCTTCCAGAAGCAGGTCGCAGAAAAACTCATAGATGAGATCCAGGGCAGGCTGAAATTCCTGTTAGAGGTCGGCCTGGACTATATCACCCTGGAACGGATGACTTTCACCTTGAGCGGAGGTGAGGCGCAGAGGATTAACCTGGCCGCCGCACTGAGCGCCTCCCTCGTCGGAACCCTTTTTGTCCTGGACGAGCCGAGCCTCGGACTCCACGCCCGGGACAACCACCGTCTTATTGAAATCCTCAAATCCCTGAAGGAGATCGGGAACACGGTCCTTGTGGTCGAGCACGACCCGGAAATCATAAAATCTGCTGAATATTTGATCGACCTGGGCCCTCGAGCAGGAGAGGCTGGAGGAGAAGTCATTTTTGACGGCCCTATGGATAAATTTCTCGAGCACCGCGAATCTCTCACCGCCCAATACATGAGAAATGAGAAAAAGATCGAAATTCCGAAAAAACGAAGGTCCTCCAGAAAGTTTGTCGAGATAAAAGACGCGCACATGCACAACCTTAAGCATCTGGACATCAAAATCCCGTTGAATATTTTCACCTGCACTACAGGGGTATCAGGATCGGGAAAGAGCACACTGCTCCATGATGTTCTTTACCAGGGATGGCGAGGAGAAGCCAAGGATGGATTCAAGGAAATCAGAGGAAAAGAACATTTCGATAAAATCATCATGGTCGACCAGTCCCCCCTCAGCACATCGCCCCGGTCTATCCCAGCCACCTACACCAAGGCCATGGATGAGATCAGGGCAGTATTCAGCCAGACTCGAGAGGCCAAAGCTCAGGGATACAAACCCGGCTTCTTCTCGTTCAACACCCCCGGAGGAAGGTGCGAAGGATGCAAAGGTGCGGGCCAGCTTATCGTCGAAATGCAGTTTCTCTCGGATGTGGTGCTCACCTGTGAGGCCTGCAAGGGGAAACGGTTCAAAAGCGAAATCCTCGAGATCAAATACAGAGATAAGACCATCGACCAGGTCCTCCAGATGAGCGTCTCTGAAGCTTTAGATTTTTTCTCGGAGCATCCGAAAATCAGAAAAAAATTGTCTCCGCTCACTGAAGTGGGACTGGGTTATCTGAAATTGGGCCAGCCCACAACGACCCTGTCCGGCGGTGAGCTCCAGAGGATCAAGCTCGCCCATCATCTCATCCACCAGAGGGACAAGAGAATTCTCTATCTCTTCGACGAGCCGACCATCGGTCTCCACCCGGACGATGTCTCAATGCTCCTCCGGTCCTTTCAAAAACTTGTGGATGAGGGACATACGGTTGTGGTCATCGAGCACAATCTGGATATGATCAAATGCGCCGATCACATCATCGACCTGGGTCCTGAAGGGGGAGAGAAAGGCGGGCACATCGTCGCCCAGGGGCCACCGGAGGAAATCGCCAGATCCACAAAATCCCACACCGGACTTTACCTGAAAAAATATCTCTCCTCAAAATAGGATCCAACACAATCACGCCGCAAGCAACAAGGAATATAGCAGAAAGTTTTTTTGGGATCTCGGTATTCATAAAAAGAAAAAATCGTTTGGAAGGGACAGTATTACCTGCTTTCCTGATAAAACTCCAGGCCTTCATCAGTGATCTTGATCCAAACCCTGTAACCCGAAGGCTTTTCTAGCGCGATAAATCCGCGTTCTTCCAGCTTCTTTATCGCATGATCAAAATCTTCTTTGGTCTTATCCTCAAACGCCATCTGGTAGGTCTTGAACATCGCATCTTCCTGCATGGACTTATCCGGTTCATCTCCGATGGCTGAAAGAATGAAAAACTGTCCGGTGGGAAGCTTACCCTCTATGTCTTTCTTGGGCTCTTTCTTTTTTTCTTTGGGTGGGCTTATTTCTTCTTTCTCACTCTCATTCAATTCCTGCTCTGGGAGCACTCTTTTTGCCAAAGGGTCCTCTCTTTCCATTTTGACTTCTGGCTCGGCTTCTTGAAGGACAGGAGCTTCCGGGATAACCTCCTCTGCTTGCAGCTTGGCTTGAATTTCTTCCACTTCTCGAGCTTCAATCTCAGCCGGTGCGGGGCGCTCTACCCTTTTCGGAATTACTCTTTTTTTTAATTTCATCACTTTCTTTTTCAGTTCTTCAGGAATAACTCTTTTCTTAGTCCTTGTTTCATCGGCTTTCTTCTTCACGGCAACTCTTCTCTTCAAAGGCAAGACTTTCACGGCCTGAATTTCTTTCTCGACCTGAGCTTTAAGCTCGTCCCGGACTCGCCTGACGTTCTCAACTTCCTTTTCGACATAGGCTTTGATCGACACCTTTTCACGGTCCAGCTCTTTCTGCTTAGCCTTGATATCCTTGTCGTATTTCTT
>SOIA01000004.1 GCA_004378665.1 Candidatus Aminicenantota bacterium | reverse complement strand
GCTGACGAATCAGTTTGCCTGACTTTCTCTTTATCACGGAAATAAAGATGCTTCCCTCCGATTGCTTATTCGGCTGTCAAAACATATACGCAATCTTCAAAAAGAGAGTGTGCCCCTGGGTTCCCGCTTCCCCAAACTCGGCTGTTCCCTTTTGATAAACCAGCTGGATCAACCCAAAAGGAGGTTGAAACCTGTACACGAACAGGACTTGAATATTCTCTTTATCGATGGATGTGTTCACCTGGTAGAAGAGTCTGAGATAAAGGTCTTTCGTGAAGTAGTTTGTCGCCCGGAGAACATGTATCCAAGTGCTTTCTCCCTCTGGGTCAGGGTCGTACAGTAAGCGAGTCAAAGAATACTCGAAGGATAAACTCTTGGTAATCTGGAAGTTAAGACTTCCCTCAATCAATGTGAAATCCAGATTAAAGTTCCGTCCAAACCCGTAAGAGACCGCGGCATGCTGCCACTCTCTGGTGTTGTATCCCAATTCAAACTCAGTAATGGTATTGGTGAAATCTTCTTCAAACCGAACGTCATCCTGCGCTTTGAAATCCGTGTGATACTCGGCGCTCAGAGAAAACTTATTCTGTAGGTCAAAAGTCAGCTCTTGATCGATCTTCCAGCTTCTTAAGTTCCTGTCTATTCCCCAGTAAATGTTATAATTCGACTCGTATCGGATCCGATCGAATGCTCCCTTTTTCAACCAGAAGGTCTTTGCAATCGCAGAATCCAGCTCTCTGCGGTTGTCGTCCCGGATAAATCCGACTTCATTCGCGTTGTCAGCAAAGTCTTCCCCCAGTTGAGTGTAGCGAAGATGAATATGAAAAGTGGCCGAATCGTAGCTCGGCCGGAGAAAAAATGCGATATCCCGCACATTATCACCGTAACTGAGTGCAAACTGACCCGTGAATTTGAACTTATCCGTGAAGTAGAGCGAAGTGTCAATGCCGGTGGTTCCTCTGCTAATCCCGTTGACAAGCTTGTTTGCGGCAATGAAACCCAGGGTGGATGATTCCATCACATTTTTCTTGAGACGGAAAACCGTATAGTTGGCCGAGTCGAGGCTTGCCAACTCATCCTCTTTCGTTTGTGTGCTCATGGCCGAAAACTCATACCCTCCGGCTTTCCCATAAACCTTCACCCCTCCGTAGATGTCTGAAATTCTCCTGGAATAAAACAACCGGATTCTCTGCCTGTAAATTTCTGCTTCTTCCAAAAAGAAATTTCTTTTCTCGGGGAGAAACAATTCAAAGCGGGTCAAATTGATCTGCTCCTCGTCCGCTTCTACGGTGGCGAAGTCGGGATTTATGGTGAGATTGCCTGAGACCATCTGGCTGAATGCATACCGCAAATCAAGCCCGACTGAAACCTCTGTTTTTTCGCCTTGCTCCGCTTTGGAGATGATGTGTGGAATGATCCGGGCTTTCTTCTCGGTTTTTTTTAGGTCCAGACCCTTTAAATCCCCGAATTGCGAGACCTTGTGTCCGGATTCAAGAGGACCTGTCCAGAAGCTAGATTCCAGAAGTCGCGGCACTATCCTACCTAAGCTCAAGCCCCAAGTCTGATTTTTTCCAGGTTTATACTTCAGACAACTCAAATCAACAGCAATCTCCGCCGTCCAGCCAAAATCGGTTCTCTGACCCGCGGACTTCCAGATTCCATCCCAGGTGATATCGGTTGTTCTGCCGTTCTCGGTTATCTTGCCATCCCGTTGAGTCCCCAATGGATTCGTTGCAAAAAAATAGGAGTTTCTTCTGTCATGATAGGTATCGACCAGGACATAAACTGAGTCATCTACCTGAACTTGTGCATCTCTTTTCGCGACTCGAGAGACTATTTTTTCTGGCTCCTGGTCGTAACAGAGAAAACCAAAATATACGAAGTGCTCATCATACAGAATTTTCACTTTCGTGTTTACAGAGGCTGGCTTTCCTCTTTCGGGCGAAAACTGGATAAAATCTCCGGCTTCAGGAGCTCTATCCCAGGCAGGCTCATCCAATGAGCCATCGATCTTGATGGATTCATCGATTTTCAGGGCAGTTGTCTTTTTGACCTCAACCTGGCTGAAGAGAGGAAAATAAGACAGCAGGAAAAACATCAAAAGAGAAAGTAATTTTTTCATAAGGAAAATAGAGGTATTTCTATCATAAATGCATTTCCAATTCAACGCTCAG
>SOIA01000162.1 GCA_004378665.1 Candidatus Aminicenantota bacterium | reverse complement strand
TCAGGAACAACGCTTCTGTCAAGGCATTGTCCCCTCCGCCGACAACCGCGATATCTTTATCCTTGAAGAACGCCCCGTCACAGGTCGCGCAGAATGACACGCCTCTTCCTATCAATTCCGCCTCGCTGGGAAGGCCCAGGCGGCGGTAGTTCGAGCCCGTGGCGATGATCACTGCCCTCGCAGAGTATTTGCCCCTGTTTCCGACGACATGCCAGAGGTTGCCTTCTTTCCTGATTTCTTGGACTTCATCTGTCTCGATCTTTGCCCCGAACTTCTCGGCTTGCTTGCGGAATTTATCCATCAACTCAAAAGGGACCACACCTTCAGGAAACCCGGGGTAATTCTCGACAAAATCGGTCATCAGGATCTGCCCCCCGGGCATGCCCTTTTCGAGAACAAAAGTGTTGAGCCTGGAGCGGCCCGTGTACACAGCCGCCGCAAGGCCTGCCGGACCGGCCCCTATTATGACAACATCGTATGGTTCCATCAGAGATGCTTTATGATAGCCTTTTCAATCTTATCCTGAGGAATAGCTCCGACTATCGTCTCCTTCAACTCTCCTCCCTTGAAAAGAAGGAGCGTGGGGATGCTCAGTATGCCGTAGTTCGCGGGAGTTTTTTGGTTCTCATCGATATTGAGTTTCACGACTTTCATTTTGTCTTTGTACGCTTCCGCCAGATTCTCCACAGACTGTGCGATCATATGACACGGCGCACACCACACCGCCCAAACATCCACGAGCACGGGAAGCTCGTTTTTGAGGACTTCCTCTTCAAAGTCGTCATCTGTAACATTCGATAATCCTTCTGCCAAATTAACCTCCTCTTTTTATATCCAAAGCGCTGCGATAGAGCTTTGCGTATTTTTTTGCCGCTGTTTCCCAGGAGAAGTTTTTCCTGAAACCTTCCTGGATGATCTTCTGCCAGATTTCCGGTTTCTCATAGCAGCTTAACGCGTCTTGAAGAGCCTTGAGCAGTGCGCGGGATGTATACTCCTTAAAGACGAAGCCGTTCCCTCTCAGGGTTTTCCGGCTGAAAGGTTTGACTGTTTCCCTCAGACCGCCGGCTGCTCTCACCACGGGCACGGTACCGTATTTGAAACTGTACAGCTGGTTCAGGCCGCACGGCTCATACAGGGAAGGGATGAGAGAAATATCCGCTCCGGCCGCCATCTTATGAACCAGAACAGGGCTCAGGTCGAACTTGACAGCCATTTTCTTGGGGAATTTCTTCTGGGCCTCCAGCAGTTTCTTTTCATATTTTTCATCCCCTTTTCCGAGGACGACCAACCCCGCTTTCATTCCCATCAACCCATCCATGGATTCGAGAATCAGATCCAGGCCTTTCTGGGCACTCAGGTAGGAGACAACGCTAATCAACGGAGTTTTGGAGGATATGGAGAGCCCGAACTCCTTAATCAGGTCAAGCTTGCACTTTTTCTTCCCTTTCTGGTCGGAAGCGGAATAATTGGCCGAGATATGCGGGTCTGTTTCAGGATTCCAGATTTCATAATCCACGCCATTGCGGATGCTGAAAAAGACATCACTTCGGCTCTTCAGAATTTCCTCCAATCCCAGGCCGTATTTTTCTGTCTGGATCTCCTTTTTGTAAGCGGAGCTGACCGTGTTGAGGACGTCTGAGAACATCACTCCGGCTTTGAGAAAGTTGAACTTGCCGTTGAAGGACAGCTGTTTGGGGGTGAAGTAATTCCAGTTCAATCCGGTCAATGTCAGAGTTTCAGGGGGAAATGTCCCCTGGTAGGCGACATTATGAAGCGTAAACACGGTGGCGGTGTTCTTGAACAGGCTTCTGTGAGAGTAGTGGGTCTTCAAGAAGACCGGGATGAGGGCAGTCGGCCAGCTGTTGCAGTGAATGACATCCACAGGCATTTTCGTCTTGAGAATGAACTCGAGCACAGCCCGGTTGAAGAAGACGAACCGTTCGTCATTGTCCAGATACTCTCCTTTTCCTGTTCCATAGATATTCTCTCTCCAGAAATACTTGGGATTGTCGATGAAATAGAGGTCGCAGTTCCCGAGCTCGCTCTTGTAGACTTTCCCCTTGATCTTTTCTCCTCCGACAGGAACCGCGAGGTCACTCATGATCTTCTTCATCGAGAAGGACTCAATCTCAGGTCTTCTGTATCTGGGGATGAAGACAGAAACCTTCATTCCCTGATGAGC
>SOIA01000033.1 GCA_004378665.1 Candidatus Aminicenantota bacterium | reverse complement strand
CGCCGATAAAAAGGCTGCTCCCTTCGTGGAGAAAGTTCTCGCACATCATGTTTCGCGAGCCGGACAGGTTATCGTTCGGCTCGTCCCAGACTCGATTCCTCAACTCCTCGTATTTATCATAATCGTGATGGTTGTCTGACGTTTCCACCCTGAATAAATATTTGTTTCCCTTGATCTCGTGAACTCTCTCCAGGCCTTTCATGGCTGCTGAATTCCTTTTGAAAAGATGCGGTTCGTTGAAAACTGATTTTATCGAAACTTCCGCTGGATTTCAATGCAAGATAATCGGGATCGGGCCTTATCTGGGTGTTGAAATCCAAGACTTGATTTAAATTTTAAGGCATCGATTCTGACAAGGCCTGACCCCAATTTCTGAAAATTATTTGAATTCGTTTTTCTTTTGGTATATCGTAAACGCTGCCGTTGACGGCCGTGTGTTTTAGATCCAACAGTATTCCAATGGAGCAAAAAATGAACGCTTTCAGAAAAACCGTATTCACACTCATAATCCTCCTCATTCCCGCTTTTCTCCTGGGAAACCAATCCCAAGTCAAGATCATCAAGAGCGAGGATGACCTGCCCGAAAAATTTTGCACGATCTGGAAAAAAGGGGATCACCTCATATTCAATGGACAAAACTTGGCAATTATCGGAGGCGTCAGGAGATACTTGAAATCCACGACCAATTATCCCGCCGCTGATGCCAAGGGGTGCATCCTCAGCTTTGCCCCGGCCGGACAAAACTTGACAAACGACCTGATTGCCGGCGCACCCGTCATCCGGTTTTCGGACAAAAAAGTTGAACTGCTTTATAGCTCAATCAAACAAGTCCAGGAAAGCGTCCCAGAAGGAATCCTTACCTTTGAAGCCACTGCCGTTTATGACGGGAAGAAAGGAAAAAAAGCCAAGGTTCAAACCCTCTATCGTTTTTCCCCTGATGAAGCGAGAATCGACATCGTCTCCACTCTGACCAACACGGGAAAGACAGAGCTTGAAGAGCTGGATTATTATATTTATTTTAATGCGCTCCACCAGTACTCCTTCAGCCCTTTTCACAGAGAAAAACATCCTGAGCTCAGGTGCAGGATTTACCAGAGAAAAGACCATTACTTAGCCTGGCTCAACATGAATCCTCTGGCTGAAGAAGACCAAGAGCATGTCCCGGGAACACTGGCTCCAGGAGCAATTTATAAAACCCGTCATATCCTTCTGGTGGACGCAGACCACGAAGAACTCCTTCGCAGAATCTACCAAATCTTCCATGTCGAGCCAGAACAGGCCACCATCCATTTTCAGGACCTCAACGGAGACCTTTTGGAGGTCATTATCCGCGACGCGTTCTCTTCAGCCGTGTTCTTCCGTTCCTTCCTCGAGGATCCTTTCAGTCTCGACGTCCTCCTTCCTGAAGGGACGTATTGGGTCAGAGCGAATTTTTTTCCTGCTGTCCGGGAAAAACTGATGTCTGTCAAAACAGGAGAAGAGAACACGTGCATCCTTCAGGATTCTCTGCTGGGGAAAGTGAAGGTGAAAATCCAGAACAGCCAGGGAGAGTTCGTCCCCGGGAAGGTCACCTTTATCGGCCTCGCGCCGACCGAAACACCCTACTTCGAGCCTGATAATCCGATAGAAACCGGAAGAAACTGGGAGACCTTTAAAAATTCGGTCTTTCCAGAGGATAGGCGGGGACTGGAAGTCAAACTGCCCGTCGGCACTTACCTCGCTTTTGCGTCCAGGGGGCCCGAATATTCCGTGGATAAAAAAGTGGTTGAAGTGCTGGAGGATGAACCCCTTGAATTGGTCTTCAGCATAGACAAGGTGGTGAAGACGCCCAACCTTGTCTCCATCGACCCCCATATGCACACCACTCACTCGGACGGGAGAATGGGTGTTGAAGAACGCCTCCGGTCCGTCGTCGCCGAAGGCGTGGATGTGGCTGTGGCCACAGACCACAACACCATCACCGATTATTCTCCTACACTCAAAAGACTTCGTTTAAACCAGTATCTGGCTGTCATACCAGGCAACGAAGTGACCACCTCTCGGATGATCCACTACAACTCTTACCCTGTGAAACCCAGACCAAAAGAAGAGAGCAACGGAGCCATTTCCCCTCTTTCCAGCGAGGTTTCCCCTCTTTTTGAAGCCAGCCGGAAAAAAGACCCGGCCGCAATCCTCCAGGTCAACC
>SOIA01000226.1 GCA_004378665.1 Candidatus Aminicenantota bacterium | reverse complement strand
TCCATCGGAAAGGCCCTCAGAGAATTCAGAAGGACTTCGGATGAGATCAAGGAAAAGATCGAAGAAGAGATCCAGGCCGATGAGCTGAGAGATATAAAAGAAGAGATCGAAAAGGACATCAAAGGCAATGAGGAAGGGAAAAAAGTCTCCTGACAGTATGACCTTCCTCGAACACCTTGATGACCTCAGAAAAAGGCTCTTCTACTCCTTCATTGCCATAGTCGTAACAGCCATACCAGCCTGGATGTTCCACAAGCAGATCTTCGAGATCCTGGCCCAGCCCGTCAATCAATACCTTCCTGAAGGAGAAACGTTGGCCTTCACAAGGCTGACTGAACCCTTCATGCTCTACATCAAAGTTTCGGTACTGGCCGCGATTTTTATCTCCTCACCGTTCATATTCCTTCAGTTCTGGAAATTTGTTGCCCCGGGCCTCTACAAGAAAGAGAGGAAATACGTCATTCCGTTTGTTCTCCTCACCACGATCTTTTTTTCTGCCGGTGGAGCCTTTGCCTATTTTGTCGTTTTCCCGTTTGCCTGCCGTTTTTTCCTCGGCATGGGTGTCGATTTTCAAGCTGTCATTACAGTCAACGAGTACTTTGGCCTGGCCCTACGGGTGATCCTCGGGATCGCTCTGGTTTTTGAGATGCCCACTCTGGTCTTCTTCCTCTCCCGTATGGGTTTGATCACCGCGAAATGGATGGTGAAAAAATTCAAGTATGCTGTACTGGTTATCTTTATCATCGCTGCTATTATCACTCCCACTCCGGATATGATCGTTCAGAGTATCGTCGGTGTCCCGATGCTTGCCCTTTACGGGGTGAGCATTTTGATCGCCTTCCTCTCCGAGAAGAGAAAAAAAGAGAAGGCCAAAGAATCAGAATCTGAGGACGATTTAGCCGGATAAATCCAACTCTTGCCGAGAAAATGAGGAAAAAAGAAAAAGTCATCATCCGCAAGGCTCATGATTACAGCCCGGAAATCATAAAGGAAATCATTCAGCAAGGCCTTGAAGACTTCGGGCTCTCCTCTCAAATCAAGGGAAGGATCACCATCAAGCCCAACGTGGTCATGGCCCATCCAAAAATCGCACCTTCTGCATTCACGCGGGCAGAATTTCTCGATGGACTGATCGATGCACTGACAGATGGGAAGAACACCAGTTCGAAAATTGTGATCGCCGAAAAATCAGGCGCTGGACTTCCAACGGCCAGGATGTTTAGGCATGCGGGGTATCCCACGCTTAAAAAGAAACACAGAATCAAGCTTCTCCCGATAGAAGAATCGAGAAAAGCGACAGTGTCTCTCCAAAAAGGAGAGGTCCACACAAAGATAACCACAGCCAGAGAAATCGTGGACAATGATTTTCTCGTCTACGCTCCAAAATTGAAGAGCAACGTCTTGAGCCAGGGTCTCTCTGCAGCAATAAAACTGAACGTCGGACTGCTTCTGGACAAGGAAAGACTTTGGAATCATAATCACAACTTAGACAAGAAGATCGTCGACCTCCTGGAAGTGGGTTATCCCGACTTTATCGCTACGGACGCTGTTGAGATCTGCACCGGAGGAAACCAGCTCACCCAGCACGGCAGACATCTGGGGATAATCCTGATGGCGACCAATCCTCTGGCCCATGACGTTGTCTGCGCGCACATCTTCCATCTTGACCCGAAAAAAATCCAGCATCTCAGCATAGCTCATGACCGAGGATATGGTCCCCTCAGTCTTGACGATATCGAGATCGAAGGGGATATCACCCTGGAAGAAATCCAGCAAAAAACGAAAGGCCTGGACCTCGGGATGATCAGAGTCGATGAAGCGGACTGCAATATCCGAACAATCATCGGCGAACCGTATTGTACCGGAGGGTGTCACGGGATCTTTCTCGATTGGTTGTACATGTTCAAAGACAGGAAGCCAAAGCTCTGGAAGAATATGCCGGACTGGACGGTGGTTATCGGCCAGCATTCAGGGGATGTTTCAGCTTCAAGATTGATGGTGATCGGCACATGTTCAAAAATCAACGGGAAGGTTGAAGCTCGAAAGAGGAGAAAAATCAGAGGCTGTCCCCCGACGCACAAAAAACTGGTTCTCCTGTTCTTTTTGAAGACCGGAATCCTCAACCCTCTTTTCAGGTTAGATACAACCATAGATGCTTATTTTTTCCTGTTTGTTTCCTGGCTCAGAAGATTGGTTAAAGGCAGGCTGTAAGCCCATGGACGGACGGCTGATCATCGAGAACAAGCGTGTTGAAACTCAAGATAAAATTGAATCCCTCAATCCTGCCACTCTTAATCCCGTAGGAGAAATCTGCCTGGCTTCAGTAAAGGAATGCCGTCAGGCCATCCAAGCCGCAGAAAAGGCTTTTCCCTCCTGGAAAGAACTTCCCCATCGAGATAAAAAGAAAATCTTCAACAGGGCCAAGGAAATTCTTCTTCAGAGGAAAAGCGAGGTTGCCGGATTGGTCGCTGCGGAGAAAGGCACTCCTTTTCCCGAATCTTTATCCATAGAAGTCCAGGGATCCCTCGAAGCCTTGGATTATTACGGTCGAAACCTGAAAAAAGTATGTCAGCCCAAGAAGATGAAACACCAGGTTATTCTTTTTTCTCATAAAAAGAGTCATTTTCGTTTCCAGCCGCTGGGAGTGACACTGATCATCTCCCCATGGAATTTTCCCTTTCTGATTCCCTTCTGCGATATCCTGAGCGCCATTTCATCCGGAAACACAGTGGTCTTCAGGCCTTCGACATCAACTCCGTTGACCGGACTTCTCATCGGGGATATTCTCATCCAAGCCGGTCTTCCACCCGGAGTAGTCAACATTGTCAGCTGCCGGGTTCCGCAGGCAGAAGAAATGATTCTGAGCCCGGAATTTCAAACAATCCTGTTTACGGGAAGTGTTGCCACAGGCAAAAGAATCACGGAACTCGCCAGCCGAAACCTGACCCATGTCGTTCTTGAGCTCGGAGGAAAGGACCCGATGATCGTCCTCAAAGACGCAGACCTGGAAAGAGCTTCCCGAGGTGCGGTCTGGGCCGCTTTCATGAATACCGGCCAGAGCTGTGGATCCGTGGAAAGACTCTACGTGGCCAGGGAGATCGCGGATGATTTTATTGAGAGAGTATTACGCCAAGTTAGAGAACTGAAGGTTGGCAATCCCGAGGACCCCGGAGTCGACATCGGCCCGATGACAATCCTCAGCCAGCTCAAGGTTGTAGAAGAGCACGTGGAGGATGCGGTCGAGAAAGGCGCACAGGTCCTGTACGGGGGAACAAGGATCAAGGAATTTCCAGGCTACTTTTTTCACCCTACTCTCCTTTCAGGCGTTGACCACTCGATGAAGATCATGCGGGAAGAGACCTTCGGTCCCGTGCTTCCGATCATGATCTTTTCAGAACCAGAGGAAGCGGTCTCTTTGGCGAATGACTCCCAGTACGGGTTGACGGCCTCAGTCTGGACTCGAAACAAAAAAATGGCTGCCTGGATGGCAGAGAGAATCGAAGCGGGCACCGTAACCGTGAACGACCACATGTTTTCCTTTGCCGAGCCTGGTGCGATATGGGGCGGAATCAAACAAACCGGGAGGGGATACTCCCACGGACCATACGGCATCCAGGAAATGGTGAACATCAAATTCATCAGCCATGATTTTTCCAGAAAAAAGACTCAGACCTGGTGGTATCCCTACAGCACAGACTTTCCAAAACTCCTTGAAAAATCTCTTGTGTTCTTTCACCATCATCGGCGCCGAAAAAAAATAAAGTCCCTGTTTTCGCTGCTGCGTTACAGTTCGACGATCCAAGCTGGCAGCCCTATCTTCAATTTCATCAAAAATCTACCTAAAATATTCAGGAAATGAATAAAAAAGTGCGACTTATCGGGCTGACAGGAACAAACGGTTCCGGGAAAGGCGAGGCCGCGGCATATTTTAAGAAGAAAGGATTCGCTTACTTCTCGCTCTCCGACCTGATTCGGGAGGAGCTCCAAAAAGAAGGTAAAGAGGTCACCCGGGATAACCTGATTCAAAGGGGAAACCAATTGAGAGAAAAGGATGGACCGGATATGCTGGCGAGGCGGGTGATTGAGAAAGTGAAAGATAAAGCCGTCATCGACAGCATCCGCAATCCTTTTGAGGTCGAATTCTTGAGAAATCACGGGAAATTTATTCTTCTGGCAATCGACGCGCCAGTCGAGTTAAGATATGAGAGAGCCAAAAGAAGAGGGAGAGAGGAATCCGCCTCGACTCTCGAGGAATTCATCAAAAAAGAAAAGGAAGAAATGACAGGCAGCGAAAAAGGACAGCAGCTCCACAGCTGCATGACTATGGCTGATCTCGTCATCATCAACGATGGAACGCTTGAAGATTTTCACCTCAAGCTGGAGGAAACGCTATGAAGCCGAAAAGGATCTCAAAGGACCAGTATTATTTAGGCATAGCGGAAGAAGTTGCGCGGCGCAGCACATGTTTTCGACGCTCCATCGGGGCGATCATCATTCGCGACGACCAGATCATTTCCACAGGATACGTGGGAGCGCCTAGGAAAACCAAGGACAGCCTTGAGCATGGCTCCTGCCTCAGGGACAAGTTGAAAATCCCCCACGGCCAGCGGTATGAGCTGTGCCGGAGCGTCCACGCTGAGCAGAATGCGATCATCAACGCGGCCCGCGCAGGAGTCAGCCTGCTGGGCGGAGACATGTACATCTGCGGCAGCGCAGCGGGAAAATTCCAGCCGATAGATGCCTTCCCTTGCTTCATCTGCAAGAAGATGATCATCAACGCAGGATTGAACCGTATCATCTGCTCCACGGCGGACGGGAAGATGAAATCTTTCCGCGTGATCGACTGGGTCAAGGACTGGAAGGAAGGGGACATCGTCGACGACAGCCACCAGTACGGCTGAGATGAATCAGGTCTCTCATGCAATTCATGAATCAAATCCGACTCAATGCAACAATAAAAGGTTTGGAGATAAAAAAATGAAAACTCATCCCATTCCCCGGGTCTTTTTGGTCGGCCTGTGTTTATTCCTGTTGACCCCGCAGTCGTTCCTCGCCTCAAGACAGGAGACTCAGCCCGCGACTAAAGCTGAGGTCAACCTGCTTCAGCTCATGGGGATCACTCCTTCCCTAGAATCCGTGGATTACATCCGGAATAAAACGCAGTTCCAGCTTCACACTCTCATAACTGAGCAACGTCACTCGAAAACCTGGGATCTGAGCGAGCGAATCCAAAAGGATTCCGGAGCCGGCCTCGAAATGCTCTTCTCCGTTGACGAGGATATCATTAAAAAACTCGATTCCTTGTCCGGAGAAAAGCAACCTCTCGAACAAGCCGTTCAGGCGATCGAGGAAGCCCTCCTTTCCAACCACAAAATCTACGTATACGGCTGCGGTGCGACCGGACGTCTGGCCAAGCAGATGGAGAGCACTTTCTGGCGTCCATTCTGGAAAAAAGTCAAGAACACAGGCAAGATCTGGTCAAAGATCCAGCCTCAGCTGGGAGAATCGATCGAAAGCCGGCTGATCGGAGAAATGACGGGGGGAGACAGGGCGCTCATCAGCTCTCTTGAAGGGTTTGAGGACCTCCAGCTCATCGGACATCTTCAGCTCGAGGACAGAAAGGTAGAAAGAGGCGATGTTGTCATCTGTGTGACAGAAGGAGGAGAGACTTCCTCTGTCATCGGAACGATCCTCTCCGCTCTGGACCAATGGAAGAAAGCCGGCGCCTATGATCCCGCCGAGACCAGAAAAAACCTCTATTTCATCTACAACAACCCTGACGATAGGCTTCTTCCGTTTGACCGGAGCCGTGCTGTCCTTGAGGAGCCCGGAATCACCAAGATCAATCTCACCACAGGCCCTCAGGCCATAACCGGCTCCACCCGGATGCAGGCCACGACGATCGAAACTTTTGTCGTCGGCATCATCCTCCAGACCGCGATCGACAGGACTTTGAGAAAATTCCTTTCGAGTAAGGATATGGAAAAACTCGGCTTCGTGAACGAGATGCGCCTGATAACCAAACTCCTTGAGTTTTCCAAGATTCTCAAACAGGTCCAGAGCAGCACTGATGCCGTGGCTAAATTCACGCAGCTCGAAGCTCAGACTTACAGAACGGAACATTTTTCTACGTATTTTGCCAAAGAAGGGCTCATCACAGTCTTTATCGACAGCACCGAAAGAAGCCCCACATTCCGGCTTTTTCCTCTGGATACAGTCAAGGAAAAGAAAAGAAAATGCTGGATCCAGGTCTGGACGCCTGCCTCAAGTCTTCAAGATGCATGGCAGGCCTTTCTCGGAAGACCCTTCAGAGGCCTTGCCCCTGAATTCTACAGGGAACCCTTCGCGGAGAAGATCGAGGATCCTTACCTCAGGAAAGCCGCCCTGGACAGCCTGAAAAATGCTGGAGACGACCAGCAAGATCTGTATGATTTTTCTTTTTCGGATTTCAACCTGAGGAATCGAGGTCCACAACAGGGCGACCTGGGAGTGGCGGTCTGTATCCAGCCTGAAGTGGACACGCTCAAAAAAAAGAATTCTGATTTCCGGAGATTCATAGACCTCTTCCTCAGCCACGGCGCAAACGTGGCCGTTATCCTGATCACAGATAAGTTTTCCGAAGACGTGACAAAACTCGTCAGAAAAATCCCCGGAATGGATGCTTTGGGAAAAGATGCCGTCGTCTCTGTCCACATAAAAAGAAGAAACGACCCGCTCGGCCTCAACCAACAGATCGCCCTGAAAATCCTCCTCAACGCTCATTCCACTGCGGTCATGGCCCGATTGGGAAAAGTCATCGGAAACACAATGACCAATGTCAGTCCGAGCAACCTCAAACTGATCGGAAGGGCCACATACCTCATCCAATCCCATGTCAACGACACGCTCAGTCGTCCTCAATGGGTGAAGCTCTACGGCATCCAAAGGCCGATCTTTTACGGCGAAGCTAACGCCGTGTTATTCGATTCCATCGGTTTTCTGAAAGGCAAGAAGGACAGGGCGGGCCAGACAGCAGAAGTCGCCCATTCCATCATTCGGATCCTCGAGTCCTTCCGCTTGAAGAGGAATTTCTCCAACGCAGAAGCTCTGAGCAT
>SOIA01000233.1 GCA_004378665.1 Candidatus Aminicenantota bacterium | reverse complement strand
GCTCTGGGGATAGACTCCTCATCTGATGCGAAAGGAACTCAGGAAAGCGCGCATTGCCGGGAGAGCCGAGACAGGATCATGAAGCAGCACTTCAGGAATATCGATTCCAGAGTGTTTTCCGACATTGTCTCTGAAGAAAAGGGCTACTTTTTCGCGGATATTGCGTCAAAAACCAAAGGGAAGTTCGTCTTCGAGGTCGATCCCGATTCCAGGGAAGAAGTCTCTCTGAAACAGTTCAAGAGAACCTACGGCGAATTTATCGACCTCTGGTGCTCCTTCCATCTGGCAGACCAGTACGAAGGAGACCAGCCGGTCCATGACAAGCCTGTGGATATCATAGACATCCCCAGCTTCGAGCTGGACCTGACTCTCGAGAAAAACGGGAACATACAGGCCTCTGCGATTCTGGACTGTGTGGCTTTGGATAAATCTGTGACAGCGATTCCTTTCACCATCTCCAGGCTTGTGGAGGTGGAGGATGTGAGAGACGATCAGGGACGTCCCTGCTTTTTCGTTCATGAGACAGCCAGAGACAGGGCGGGAGAGCCTCCGTTGAAGCAGAAAGAGCTTGTGGTCGCCCTGCCAGTCCCGATCCAAAAAAACGAAAAGAGGATGTTGTTCATCACCTACCGTTCGAACAAGCTGCTCGAAGAGGTCGGGTATGAAAAACAATACAGTTTCCGCGATACCACAAGCTGGTATCCGTCGTACGGGTACCTGAAGCGGTCCACCAGCAAAATGACCTACCGCATCCCTCCCAATCTGACGCTTGTCTCTGTGGGAAAAAAAACCAGGGAATGGGAGGAAGCCGGGAAGAAATGCTCCACCTGGGAACAGAACATCCCGGTGGCCTTCGTGTGTTTCAACTTCGGCGATTTAAGGCATTATCGCGTTAGTCAGAAGGGGCTCCCGCCTGTTGATATCTATGCCGGCGGATTCCAGATCGATGACACACGCAGGCACAATGTCGGAGCAGACGTTTTCAACAGTCTGAACTATTTCCAGCAGCTTTTTTCCCCGTATCCGTTCCCTAGCATAATCGCCACAGAGATCCCCTGGTCCCACGGACAGGGATTTCCGGGATTCCTCCATCTGGGCTATTTCTCTTTCAGGGACGAGATCTATTCAGGAATCAACGAGGCATTCAAAGGGCATGAGGTCTCTCACCAGTGGTGGGGACATATCGTGGGATGGGAAACCTACCACGACCAGTGGCTCAGCGAGGGATTTGCCGAGTATTCAGGCGCCCTGTACGCTCAAATGGTCCTGGCTGACAAGAAGAAAAAGTTGCTCATGAAGATGGTCGAGGATTGGAAGGACGACATCCTGAACCGGGGCAGCCGCGCTTTTGTCCGGTACGGATTTCCCAAGCTTCCCAAAAGGTTTACCATGGGGAGTGAATCCGGGCCTATCTGGCTCGGCACCCGGCTGAGCTCCTCGAAAAGCCCCATCGATTACAACATCCTTGTCTACGAGAAAGGGGCCTATGTGATCCACATGCTTCGGATGATGATGAGGGATCTCAAAAAAGAAAATGACGATAGATTCTTCGCCATGATAAAGGATTATGTCCGGACATACACCTGGAAAAATGCCACGACTGAAGGATTCAGGCAGATTGTCGAGAAACATATGGGTCAGGACATGAAGTGGTTTTTCGACCAGTGGGTCTACGGCACAGCCATTCCGACATACAGGTTCAAATGGCACATTGAGCGCGGGAAGGATGGAAAACTGCTGCTGATTATGGATGTGGAGCAGTCCGGAGTGCCCGAGGGATTCAGAATGCCGGTCCCGGTCCTGATCGAGTTTGGAAAAGACCAATATGCTTTTATCAGAGTCAACGTTGACAAGGCCTCGAACACATTGCGGGGGCCTGTTCCGCAGAAGCCAAAAAAAGTGGAATTCAACGTTTTTGGCTCCGTGCTCTGCCGCGAGAAGTGAATCGCTTCGATTAGGGCGGCAGTATCTGTAAGAGGGAATACTATTCCTGCTTATCCTTGAAAACGAGATCGATGATCTCAGCCTGGACTTCACGGACATTCCCGGCGCGGCCGGCATTTGTTGTGACCACAATCACTACATCCTCATCCAGGTACCGGATGTACATGGCGCGGAATCCGAAGTCATTCGCTTCGCCCGTAATGACAATGATTTTATAAATAATAATTGACCATTCATCCAAAAAGTTTCAA
>SOIA01000079.1 GCA_004378665.1 Candidatus Aminicenantota bacterium | reverse complement strand
AGCTTCAGAATGCCCTTGTCCACCTGAAAGCCGCAAACTCAGCTGAGCCCGAAAATACAGAGATACTCAAAAATTATGCCGAGACACTTTTCCAAGCCGGACAGCACACCAAAAGCATCGCCATCTATGAACAACTGAACAAACTGGAACCGGAAAATCAAGAAATCAAAGATCAAATCGAAAATCTGAAAAATCAGCTCGGAATTTATGAACTCCCCAGCTTGTATGAATCTATCCCCGCTTCAGAGACGCTCACCCGAGAAGAGATGGCTGCACTGCTTGCGGTCAAGTTCAAAAAAATCGTGGATGAGCCAACGGATTCCCCTCCCATCATCATCGACATATCCACATCCTGGGCCTCAAAGTTCATCCTTCAGATCACCTCGTTGCAGGTCATGGGGATATATGCGAACCATACCTTTCAGCCGAAAAAAATCTTGAATCGGGCAGAGATAGCGGAAATCATCTCTCGCTTCACAGATTATTTGGGAAAAAAAGGATTCAAGTTTATCCTGCTGATCCCACCGGACAGGATCGAGATCTCGGATGTATCCCCCCAGAATTACTATTATCAATCAATTATCAAAATGCTGTCCTACGGCATCATGGAACTCACAATGGACAGGTCCTTCCAGCCCGATAGGGCTGTTTCGGGGGAAGAGGCCATAAAACTCCTGGATATCCTATTAGCTCTGACCAAATAAGCCTTCTAAACGGAATAAATGGGAAACAGCTCTTCAATGAGTCAAGACAAGAAGGATAAATTATTTAACCTGCCGAACACTCTCACTCTATTGAGAATCCTTCTGATCCCGATTTTCTTGACCTTGATGGTCAAAAGAAAGACTCCCGAAGCGTTCGCTGTTTTTCTGTTTGCGGGGTTCACGGATGTTTTGGACGGCTTCACGGCGCGGATGCTGCACATGAAGACCAAAATCGGAGCCTTCCTTGACCCGGTCGCTGACAAATTATTGATGACGGCTTCCTTCATCATCCTGACCATCCCGACTCTGAACTCGCCGAATGTGATTCCGCTTTGGCTGACAGCCTCTGTCGTCGGCCGAGATGTGATCATCGCCTCTGGAGCTTTCGTCCTCTACAAACTGAGAGGTCAGACGACCTTTCTGCCATCTCTGCTGGGAAAAACATGCACAGTGCTCCAGGTCATGGTTCCTCTTTTCGTCCTTTTCCTCAATTACAGACAGGTTTCGTCTCCTCTCCTCATCTGGCTGTATTATTTCACTCTCCTTTTCACGTTTCTTTCGGCAGTTCACTATGCGTTCATCGGATACAGGATGTTCTCCCGCCCCCAAGATGGTTAAATGTTGTTTTCGATTCGCAGATAGAACTTTGACAAGAATCTGAATGTTGGACGTAAAAAGCCATGCCAATTAGAATCAAAAATGTCCCAAATGAGTTGCTTAAAGCTCATAGGTTCGCTATCATTCCCCAAAAAAGGAGGCCCCATGACTGAGCTGGAAAAAATTATCAGTAGAATCGATAGCTTCCGCGATGAAATGATTGATTTCCAGATTCAACTCTGCGCCATTCCCGCTATCGCACCCGCGAGTGGAGGAGAAGGGGAAGTCCAAAAGGCGGAGGTCCTGCTCGACTTCTTGAAGAAAAACGGATTCAGCAGATGCCCCGGTCGTTCAGGCATTGAAGAACGCGATCAAAGACATCTACAAAAAGGACGGGAAAGCCACTGGAATCGGAGGAGGAACCGTTGCGGCTCTGTTTCGGAGAGCCAATTTCGAAGCGGCCTGCTGGGCAAAGCTCGATGAAACCGCCCATCAGCCCAATGAATACTGCATCATCGATAACATGATGGGCGACGCCAAAGTTTTTGCCCACATTTTCCTCCAGGAATAATAACCCTGGATAAAGAAATCTTGACAAACAAATCCACAGCTTTCCTGACTCATGGATAATTGCCGAAAGGGGTTCACCCATGGAAGAATTCATTCTTGTTTTGACAACGGTTCCGGATGAAAAAACCGGCCAGACGATCGCTATGCGCGTTCTCGAAGAAAAACTGGTTGCATGTGTTACAATCTCCGGCGCCTCCAGGTCTTTTTACTGGTGGAAAGGGCAGATTTCGAAGGAGACTGAACACATTCTCTTCATGAAAACCAGGGCCGCTCTATTCCCCGAGCTGGGAAAAAAACTCGAAGAGATTCACCCGTACGACGTTCCGGAAATCATCGCCCTTCCTGTCCAGAAGGGCTCAGCGGATTATTTGAGCTGGATCGAAAAAGAAACGAAAAGCTAAGAATACTTTCTCTGGATTTTCTGGGCGATCTTTATAGTATTGAGGTGAATGGAGACAGTCTCTTTCACATCAAAGGCATACCCTCCTGCGAACAGTACCGCTACAGGAAGATGAAGATTTCTCGCTTCCTCGATCACGATCCTGTCTCGCTCTCTCAAACCTTCAAGAGTTAGCCTCAGGTTTCCCAACTGATCTTTCTCGTACGGGTCAGCTCCTGCAAGATAGAAAACCAGATCAGGTTGAAACTCCTTGTACAAGCGCGGGAAATCCGATCTGAGCGCGTTCAGGTATTTTTCGTCCCCATCTCCTGACCATAAACCCACATCCACTGAACTCGGGGGCTTTTGAGCCGGGTAGATATCCATCTGATGGATGGAAAAAGTGAACGCATAGTCCTTTTTAGAAAAGATGAACGCGGTTCCGTTGCCTTGATGGAGGTCACAGTCGACGACCATCGCCCTTTCTATCTTTCCCTCCTGCTTCATTTTCTCCAGGGAGACGGCCACATCATTCAGAGCACAGAAGCCTTCACCATGGTCAGAGAAAGCGTGATGGAATCCTCCTCCGATATGCACCGCCAAGCCATCCTCCATGGCTTTTTCAGCCACAAGAATGGTTCCGCCTACGAATCTCAGAGCAAATTCCAAAAGCTCAGGAGAATACGGAAGCTCCAGAGTCAATATCTCAGAATGAGATAGAGTCCCAGATTTCAATTTCTTGATGTATTTGGGAGTATGAACCAAAAGAAGGTCTTCCTCAGCAGGGAGCAGGGGAAGAAGAAAATCGTCCTTTTTGGCTCCCTGGCGGAGGAGGGCTTCATAGATCAACCTGTACTTTTCAACAGGGAAGACATGCTCTCCGAGGTCGACCATCCAATAGTCGTTACTGTAGACAAATTTGAAAGGAAATCCAGTCTTCCGAAAAAACCGAATCATATCTTTCACACGGGGTCAGGCTTTGATAACTTTGATAAATTCTATCTTAAAATTTAAATCCTTTATCGCAGAATACAGAAAGAAAATAAGTTTTGGAACGACGGACCTTCAACACTCTAAATCAATTGACTTATCATCGAGAAAATTCCAAGTTATCAAAGCCAGGCCCCACTATTTAATCCACTATTTATTGGTCCTTTCCATCAGCACGACTTGAGCCGCAGCAAGGCGAGCGATGGGAATCTGATAGGCGGAACAACTCACATAATTAAGTCCGATTTTATGGCAGAAGAAGATGGAACGAGGATCCCCACCATGGACGCCGCAGATTCCGATTTTTAGGTCGGGTCGCGTTTCCCGGCCCTTCTCCACAGCCCATTTCATGAGTTCGCCCACTCCGTTGGTATCCACGGTCTCGAATGGATTATCCTTCAAAATCCCATGGGTTATGTAATGGGCGAGGAATTCGGCCCCGTCATCCCTTGAGACACCGAAAACCATCTGAGTCAGGTCATTGGTCCCGAACGAGAAAAACTCGGCCTCCTCCGCAATCTGGTCTGCTGTGATTGCCGCCCGCGGAATCTCTATCATGGTTCCTATCAGGTAATCCACTTTGACCTTATTCTTCTTCAGCACATCTTCAGCCACACGCTGAATAATACTTCTCTGATTGGAAAGCTCTTCCTGTGTGCCCACAAGGGGAACCATGATTTCCGGAAAGACCTTTTCTCCTTCCTTGGCCAGCTGACAGACAGCTTCGAAAATGGCTGTGGCCTGCATTTCGATGATCTCAGGATAGGAAATTCCCAACCGGCAGCCCCTGTGCCCGAGCATGGGATTGAACTCGGAAAGGGCTTTCACCCTCTCAAGCAATCTTTCGAGCTCCTCGATCTTTTTTTTGTCCTGACTGCCCGAGGCCTTCAATTCCGCCAGCTCGACCATGAGATCCTCTTTGCGCGGCAGAAATTCATGAAGAGGGGGATCGAGTGTGCGGATGGTCACGGGATGGCCTTTCATGGCTTTGAACAACCCGTAAAAATCTTCCTTCTGGAAGGGCAATAGATTATCCAGGGCACTCCGCCGCTCCTGTTCGGTCTGAGAGAGTATCATCTCTTTCATGAAGGGCAGTCGCTCTTTCTCGAAAAACATGTGCTCGGTCCTGGCCAGCCCGATTCCCTCTGCTCCAAACGCAAGAGCCACACTCGCATCCTCCGGAGTATCCGCGTTCGCCCGGACACCTAACTTTCTCACCTCGTCCGCCCAGGAAAGAAATTTTGTGAAATACTGGTATATTTTTGACTCTTCGGGTTTTTTCTCCCCTCGAACAACCTGGATGATCTCGGAAGGTTGGGTTGGGATCTCTCCGTCAAGAACTTCTCCGAGAGCACCATCAATAGAAATCCAGTCTCCTTCCTCGTATTTGGATTTCCCCACTTGAAAAGATTTGTGCTCCTCATCAGGCTTGACATCTCCGCAACCGACAACGGCAGGCTTTCCCATCTGCCGTCCGACCACAGCCGCGTGGGAAGTCATGCCGCCAGTCGCGGTCAAAATCCCCTGGGCTGCACTCATCCCATGGATATCATCAGGAGATGTCTCTTCCCTGACCAGAATCACTTTCTTTCCCTCTTTGGCCCAGGCGACGGCCTCCTCCGCAGTGAACACTACCTGTCCGGCCGCAGCTCCGGGTGAAGCGGCAAGCCCGCTGGCGAGGACTTCGTGTTTACCCTTTTCCGCCGCATCGAAAACAGGATGGAGAAGCTGGTTCAGAGCATCTGGCTCGACCATCAGCAGCGCATTTTCCTTGCTGACCAGGCCCTCCTCGACCATGTCCACGGCAATCTTCACAGCCGCCAGGCCCGTCCTCTTACCGTTTCTTGTCTGGAGCATGTACAACTTGCCCTCTTGAACAGTGAACTCAAAATCCTGGATATCTTGATAATGCTTCTCTAAGTTTGTGGTGATCTCCTTGAGCTCTGTGTATACAGAGGACATCTTTTTCTCCAGGGTTTTCAACGGAGATGGGGTTCGGATCCCGGCCACGACATCCTCTCCTTGAGCGTTGAAGAGATACTCACCGTACAGTTCCTTGTCTCCGGTTGCAGGACTTCTGGTGAATCCCACACCTGTGGCTGAGTCTTCTCCGATATTCCCGAATACCATCTGCTGGACGTTGACCGCAGTGCCCAGATCGTCAGGAATGTGGTTCAAACGGCGGTAGGTGACGGCCCGCGGATTGTTCCAGGATTCGAATACAGCAGAGATGGACATGAGCAGCTGCTCTTTGACGTCCTGAGGAAATCCTTTCCCCGTCTCCGTTTTGATCAAATCCTTATAATCAGATATCAGCTCCTCGAGGGCCTTTTCTGAAAGCTCATGATCCAGGGCAACCTTTTTTTCTCCCTTTTTCTTCTTCAGGATGCCCTCAAACTTCTTTTTAGAGATACCAAGCACGACATCCCCGAACATGTGTATCAAACGGCGGTAACAGTCCAAGGCAAACCGCCGGTTGCTGCTCTTTTCGACCAAGGCATCGAGGGTCGTATCATTCAAGCCCAGGTTAAGAACAGTGTCCATCATCCCGGGCATCGAAAACTTCGCACCCGAACGCACAGAAACGAGGAGCGGATTGTCTTTGCCTCCGAATTTCTGCTGGCTCACATCCTCCAGTTTCTTCAGGTTGCGGAGGATCTCCTCTTCCACCTCAGGAGGGATTTTATTCCCCAGTTTGGAAAAGGAGATGCAAACATCTGTTGAAACCGTAAAACCCGGGGGGACGGGCAGTCCGATTCCAGCCATCTCGGCCAGATTCGCTCCCTTTCCTCCGAGGATGTCTTTCATACCCCTATCCCCTTCAGTACTATCCTTCCCGAAAAAGTAAACATGTTTATCTGTCATCTTCTGACTCCACATTAAATTAAATCAAAAATATACACACATCTCCCTTAAAATTCAAGTGAGGATTCTGGGTAGCCGAGGTGGCTTGACTATTCCTCAAGACTCACGAAAACAATCCCTGATACTTTTGCAGCCCTTCTTTGAACACCACGATGGCCCGCTTCAGGTCTTCCTCCTTGAGCACATAGGCAATCCGCACTTCATCCTTGCCTTTATCCGGTGTGCCGTAGAAGCCCTGGGCTGGTGCCACCATGACTGTTTCCTTGTCATGATGAAAATCGGTAAGCATCCACTGGACAAAATGCTCACAATCCTTGATGGGAAGACGCACGATGATGTAAAACGCCCCCTGGGGCTTATGGATGACGATTCCCGGAATGTCCTTCAGCCCCTCATACAAAACATCTCTCCTCTTTTGGTATTCCTCCTTGACAGCCTTGAAGTAGTCCAATCCCATACGGTAAGCCGCCAGTGCCGCTTTCTGTTCCACTGAAGGGGGACAGAGACGGGCTTGAGCAAACTTGAGCACAGCCTGGTACACATCCTCATTCCGAGTGACGACCGCACCCACGCGGGCTCCGCAACTGCTGAAACGTTTGGAGATACTGTCAACGACAATAGCCCTGTCCTTGACTTCTTCGTACTCCAGGATGCTCCTGTGAACCCCTCCATCGTAGACGAACTCTTTATAAACCTCGTCTCCGATGAGGAACAAATCATGTTTTTGGACTATCGAAATGACACGCTCCAGCTCTTCCGAAGTGTACACGGTCCCTGTGGGATTATTCGGCGAACAGAGCAGGATAGCTTTAGTTCTCGATGTAATCCGGGCTTCGATCTCTTCTTTCGGGGGAAGATGAAAGCCATCCTCAACCTTCAGGGTCAACGGAACGATATTAACATTGGCAAAAGCGGCGTATCCATTGTAGTTGGTGTAGAAAGGCTCAGGAATGATAATCTCATCCCCCGGGTCAGCCACAGCACTGAACGAAAAATGGATGGCCTC
>SOIA01000375.1 GCA_004378665.1 Candidatus Aminicenantota bacterium | reverse complement strand
AATAATTATGGGGAACGTCCCCTATTACTTGCTTTTTTAAGATAAAAATGTTAAATTTTCGCCTAATTCTTTTATCTTCTTTTAACAGAAATGCTTGAAATTGATGCGAGTCTGCTCGTTGTTTTTGTAATTGTCTGGATTCTTGTTTTTGTCCTGAGTAAGGTATTCTTCAAGCCTCTTCAGAGAGTCATGCGGGAGCGAGAATCTCGGATCAAGGGAAGCCAAGAAACTTTCGAAAAAGCGATGGAGACCTATGAGCAGAAAACCAACGAGATTGAGGAAAAGCTGAAAGAAGCCAGAAATCAGGCACAGAAAATAAAAGAGAAATATGACCGCAGGGCACTCAAAGAGAGAGAACGGATGCGGGCAGAGATTAACGCTGAAACCCGGAATCAGGTAGATGAGGCGAAAAAACAGCTGGAGAAGCAGATGAAGAATCTGAAAAAGGAATTGGAGTCAGAGACCAAGCGGTTGGCCGAAGGTATCGAGAAGAGGCTTTTGCACTGATGGGCAGAAAAAAGATCCTTCTCATTTTACTGTGTCTGCCTTTCCTCATTTTCATGTCTACTGAAGAAGAGGAGCACTCCTCAGGTTTAATAGATTTTTTAGGGAAGACGGTCAATTTCATTATCCTCTTCGGAGGGTTGACTTATCTTCTTTACAAACCCATCCGCGGCTTTCTTGAAAAGAGAGAGCAGGAAATCCAGTTTTCTTTAAAGGACGCCGAGGACTCTAAAAAGGAAGCCGAGCAAAAACTCAAGGAAATAGAAACACGGCTGGCAGGGCTGGAGAAGGAAATCGAGAAAATGATGAAAGAAGCGGATAGCGAAGGCCTCAGAGAAAAAGAAAGGACTCTGCAGATGGCTCAGCAGGAAACAGAGAGAATAAAGCATTTTGCCCTACAGGAAATTGACGGCATTATCCGCTCAGGAATCCGGGAACTCAGAGAACACACGGCGCTCCTTGCGACATCGCTCGCCAAAGAGAGCATTCAAAAGAAGATGAGCCCGGAACTCCAATTTCGGCTGATAAACAGGTCCATAGAAAGGTTTGATCAACTCGATGAAAAGTCAAATTCTGGTCAAAAGATACACTCAAGGGCTGATTAATTCCGTCAAAGACGAGACGGAGTTTGCAGCCCTTCACAGGGAGTTATCCGCCTTCTGGGAGCTTCTCAACGCGCACAAGAAACTGATGGAGACTCTTTTTAATCGATTCCTGCCCACAAGCCGAAAAAAGCAAATCGCTCAGGAACTCCTGGCCTCAACGCCTGCAGGGACTAAATCGGTGAGATTCTTACTGCTTCTTGTGGAGAAAGGCAGGCTTGAGCTTCTTCCTGAGCTCATACAGGCTCTGCCTGAAGCGTGGAACGAAGAAAAGGGAGTCCATACGTATGAAGTGGCTTCGGTTGTCCCCCTTTCTGATGACCAGGGGAAGAAACTCAAGGAAAAGCTTGAACATTTGGGTAAGAGGCCTGTTGTTTTGAAGTACCGGATCGACCGCGAACTGGTGGGCGGTCTTTTGATCAAAAGGAAAAGCATGGTCTATGATATATCGATTAAAGGAAGTCTATTGAAACTCAAAGAAAAAATAATTGAAGGATAGGCGGGAAAATGGAAATCAAAGCCGATGAAATAAGCAAGATCATCCAGCGTCAGATCGAAGGTTACGAAGCAGAGATCGATATCAAGGAAGTCGGGACGATCATCTCTGTCGGAGACGGGATTGCGCGGATTTATGGGCTGGATAGAGTGATGTACAACGAACTCCTGGAATTTCCCAATGATGTCTATGGAATCGCCCTGAACTTGGAGGAAGACAGTGTGGGTGCTGTCCTCCTGGGGGAGAGTCATCTTGTCAAAGAAGGAGATTTAGTCAAACGCACTCACCGCATCATGCAGGTCCCTGCGGGCCCGGCCATGGTCGGAAGAGTGGTGAATCCTCTGGGGATTCCTCTGGATGAGAAGGGCCCGATCAAGACGGATGATTATATGTTTGTCGAGCGTCTGGCTCCGGGCGTTGTTGACCGCCTGCCAGTAAAGGAACCGCTACAGACCGGAATCAAAGCCATTGATGCCATGATTCCCATAGGACGAGGACAGAGAGAGCTGATCATCGGTGACCGTCAGACAGGAAAGACGGCGATCGCGGTAGACACTATCATCAATCAGAAGGGTAAAGATGTGATCTGTATTTACGTGGCTATCGGCCAGAAAAATTCCACAGTCGCATACATTATCAAGATTCTGGAAGATTATGGGGCGATGGACTATTCGATCGTCGTGGTCGCGTCTGCCAGCGAGCCTTCCTCGCTCCAATACCTGGCGCCGTACAGCGGGTGTGCGATCGGAGAGTATTTCCGGGACAACGGACAGCACGCTCTTCTGATTTATGATGACCTTTCCAAGCACGCCGCTGCTTACAGGGAGATCTCTCTCCTTCTCAGGCGTCCTCCCGGCCGGGAGGCTTACCCTGGAGATGTGTTTTATCTCCACTCCAGGTTACTGGAAAGAGCGGCCAAGTACAATGATGAGAACGGAGGCGGATCAATGACCGCGCTTCCGATCATCGAAACCCAGGCCGGGGATGTTTCAGGATACATCCCCACAAATGTCATCTCCATCACAGACGGCCAGATCTACCTGGAGCCGGAATTGTTCAATGCGGGAATACGGCCGGCCATCAACGTGGGAATATCGGTCTCCAGAGTTGGAGGGCATGCCCAGATCAAGGCCATGAAGCAGGTGGCTGGACAGCTGCGTCTGGATTTGGCCCAGTACAGAGAGCTGGTGACATTCGCTCAGTTTGGTACGGAGCTGGATAAGGCCAGCCAGTCTCAGCTTGACAGAGGCGAGAGGCTGACCGAAGCACTCAAACAGGACCAGTACGTTCCCCTGCCTGTCGAGAAACAGATACTGGTCATCTACGCGGGAAACAGAGGACTCATGGATGAGATTGGAGTCGACCGCATCAAAGAATACGAGAAAAAACTTTTCGAGCATTTCGAAAAGGAACATGCGGACCTGTTGAAGGAGATTGCAGAAAAAAAGGAGATCGAGGCCGAACTGGATGAGGCCATTCATGCAGCCTTAAAGGAGTTCAACCTCAAGTTTAAAGAAGAGAAGGAATAGAATGCCTGCATTAATTGACCTGAGAAGACGGATTAAAAGTGTCAGGAATACCCAGCAGATCACTAAGGCCATGAAGACCGTGGCCATGGCGAAATTCAAGAAAGCGCAGCGGATTATCCTGGAGAGCCGCCCGTACTGGCACGGCTCGCCTGACCTGATGGCTAAAGTCGTTCATTGGGCCGAAAAAAAGGGGCATCCGCTTCTGGTCAAGCGGGATGAAAAGAGAGTGGAAGGTGTGGTCATCACCTCTGATAAGGGATTGGCCGGAGCTTTTAACTCCAACTTATTGGCCAAAGCTCTTGCTTTTTTTGAAGACAAAGCCCGGGATGCAAGCGTGAATCTCGTTTTGATCGGGAAGAAGGCCGTGAATTTTTTCAAGAAATCCCCTTTTCTTGTCGACCGTTCCTATTCTGAACAGGCTCAGGAACTCAGCCAGTCCGGGTTGAAAGACCTGGCGCAGTTTTTGATGCGGCTCTATATATATTCTCAGATTGATGCGGTTTATGTGGTCTGTAACGAGTTTAAATCCATTCTGTCGCCCAGGATCACTATCACCAGGCTTCTTCCCCTCAGTCCTCCAGAGAGCCAGGAAGGAGAGGACATCCCGCCAGATTGGGAGCCGGGAGCGGGCGCTCTTCTTGAGTCACTCCTTCCGCTTTACGTTGAAAATCAGATTCAGCGTTTCTTTTCTGAGTCCGAGGCTGCGGAGCATGCAGCCCGGATGATGGCCATGGATAATGCGACAAATAATGCCGAAGAATTGATCGGGGATTTGACTTTGGTCATGAACAAGATCAGGCAAGCTTCCATCACCAAGGAACTGCTGGAAATCATGACAGCCGTCGAGGCCCTGGCCGAAAAATAGAAGGTTCGGAGAGAAAGATGTCAAAGAAAGAAGATAAAGATAAAGAGAGGGAAGAGGTGAAGACGAAAGTTCAGAAGAAGGAGAAAAAAGAGAGAACAGGAAAAGTGATCCAGGTTATCGGCCCTGTTGTGGACGTCGAATTCAAAGGAGTCGAGTTGCCAGAGATATTCAACGCGATCCGGATCACGAGCGAGGGATTTGATGTCCCCATACCTGTTGATATTATCGTAGAAATAGAGCAGCATCTTGGAGAGGACAGAGTGAGATGCATCTCCATGCATCCTACGGATGGTTTGGCCCGGGGAATGAAGGCCATAGACCTGGAAGGGCCGATCCAGGTTCCGGTAGGCGAGGAGACTCTGGGACGATTGATCAATGTCATCGGAGAGCCAGTGGATCATCTGGGTCCGATCAAAGCCAAAAAGAAATACTCGATCCATCGGTCTCCACCGTCACTCGAAGACCAGAGCACCAAGCTCGAAATGTTCGAGACGGGAATCAAGGTGATCGACCTCATCCAGCCCTTTTTGAAGGGCGGAAAGATCGGTCTTTTTGGAGGAGCAGGAGTCGGGAAGACCGTCATCATCATGGAGCTCATCCACAATGTGGCCAAAAAGCACGGAGGCTATTCTGTTTTTGCTGGCGTGGGAGAAAGAACCCGAGAAGGGAATGACCTCTGGCTGGAGATGAAAGAATCGGGCGTCATCGATAAAACCGCCCTGATCTACGGCCAGATGACCGAGCCTCCGGGAGCAAGACTCCGGGTGGGGCTGGCCGCTCTTTCCGTGGCCGAATATTTCAGGGATGAGATGAATCAGGATATCCTCCTTTTCATCGACAATATTTTCCGTTTTGTCCAGGCCGGTTCAGAGGTTTCCGCTCTGTTGGGCCGGATGCCGTCTGCGGTCGGTTACCAGCCAAATCTGGCCTCCGAGCTGGGGGAGCTTGAAGAGAGGATCACGTCCACGAAAAAGGGCTCGATCACTTCTGTCCAGGCCATCTATGTTCCCGCTGATGATTTCACCGATCCCGCACCGGCCACGACTTTTTCCCATCTTGATGCCACGACCAACCTCTCGCGGGCACTCACAGAAATAGGGATCTATCCGGCTGTTGATCCTCTGTCATCATTTTCCCGGATACTGGACCCCAGAGTGATCGGGAAGGATCATTACCAGGTGGCCAGAGACGTGAAGGAAATTCTTCAGAGGTACAAGGACCTTCAGGATATCATCACCATTTTGGGGATCGAAGAGCTTTCCGAGGAAGATAAAATTGTCGTCGCTCGCGCGCGGAAAATCCAGAGGTTCCTTTCCCAGCCGTTCAACGTAGCCGAGGAATTCACCGGAAGGCCCGGGAAATATGTTTCCATCGAGGAGACAGTGAAGGGCTTCAAAGAGATCGTGGAAGGCCTACACGATGATAAGCCCGAACAGGCCTTCTACATGGTGGGAGGCATCAAGGAAGTCATTCAGCGCGCGGAAGAATTGAGAGCAGCATGACAGATAACCTGCCTTCGTCCATCCGGCTTAGAGTCGTTTCCCCACGGAAGCTTCTTGTGGATGAAGAAGTTCAGGAGGTTTCTCTCCCCAGCCTTGAAGGATATGTCGGGATCCTCCCCGGTCACCGATTCTTGTTTTTAGCGTTGGGTAAGGGAAAGATCACATACCGGATGGCCGGTAGAGAAGAAGGCGTGAGTGTACAGGGAGGTTACGCAGAGGTCCTCCCGGATAAAGTACTTGTTTTGACTGAATCGACAGAAGATGAAACTCAGCAGTCCGCTGAAGGGTGATGACGAGACTCTTGATTCTTTCTACATGGGTCGAATCCTTGTCCTCCAGAAGAAGAAAGGCTATCGTTTTTCGGTAGACGCCCCTCTCCTGGCTGATTTTATCCGCACCCGAGCCGATGATGAGATCCTGGAATTGGGCACAGGAACAGGCATTATTTCTCTTCTCTTGAGCATCAAGACCTTTAAACACATCACCGCGGTTGAAATCCAGGAGTCGTTGGCCGACCTTGCCCGAAGGAACGTTCGGATGAACAAACTGGATAAGAAAATTACGGTCGTTCGGGAGGATTTACGGAGGTTTCAACCAGAAAAAAAGTTCGATGTTATCTTTTCAAACCCGCCTTACCTTAAGAAAGGAGAAGGGCACCTCAGCTCTTCCGAGGAGAAATCCATCGCCAAGCACGAATTGAAGTGTGATATTTTTGATATAATGGAAAGGATAGGAACACTCCTTGCGAAGCAGGGAAAAGCCTATTTTGTGTTTCAAACGAAAAGGAAGAAAGAGTTGTTCCAGGCCGCGGAAAGGAACGGGATGAGAACAGAGTCTATCCGTTTTGTCCATTCCAGAAAGGAGAGCCCCCCGAACCTGTTGCTGGTATCGTTCAGTTTTTCTCCGGAGCGGGAGAATATAATGCCTCCCTTTATCCTTTATGATGAAGAGGGGAACTATACGCCTGAAGCGGAAGAGATATTTCGGGGGAGAGGAGACGATGGCAGGTCATAAGCTCAGGACACTCGATGAGCTCCTCAGAATACGTGAGGAACTCAGGCGCCAAAACAAGATAGTCGTTTTCACCAACGGTTGCTTTGACCTCCTCCACAGTGGGCACATATACATATTCCGTGAAGCGAAAAAATTGGGGGATGTGTTTATTGTTGCTGTGAATGAAGACGAATCCGTCCGGAAAATAAAAGGCGAATCACGTCCCATCTTCCCTCTGGGCGAAAGGCTTGAAGTTTTAGAATCCATCGAGGATATCGATCATCTCCTGCCGTTTTCCGAAGAGACTCCCCAGAGAATCATCGCAGCTCTGCTGCCCGATGTCCTTGTCAAAGGAGGGGATTGGAAACCAGAAGAAGTGGTCGGGAAGGAAGAGGTCGAACAGGCTGGAGGAAGAGTGGTGATCATCCCTCATCTGAAGGGGCGGTCCACATCTGAGATCGTCGAGAGGATCATTCAATCCGCAGAAAATAAAAAGTAAAAAAAAAGGCCTTATTCCTCAGGCAGAAATAAGGCCACTGAGTAAAATATTTAAATCGATTTGATCAAGAGCAGTTTTACATCTTGCTCAGGATGAGCATTGACAACCTTCTCCACAATGGGCAACTCGTGGTACTGAGTATCTTTTCATGTGTTACTCCTTTCTT